>NZ_QSDP01000073.1:0-31709 GCF_003463685.1 Parabacteroides sp. AM58-2XD | reverse complement strand
AATAAATATAAACTTTCAAATCTGTATTTCAAAATATTTAATTTGAGATTGTAATGTTTATTCAGTTGTTTGATGTGTTTATTTTCAAAGAATGAGTTGAGATATCCAATCTGAGTTTTATTGTCATAATATACGACTTCTATTGAATAAACTTCCAGAATATGTAGATGGATACCATAGTTCTGCTAAGACTATTGCTTTTTTAGGTTGTAGGATTTACAATATTTAATACAAACCAGAAAGATTAGTCTTTCACAATTTGAGCTATTATGCAAAACAAATTAAAAGGATGGATCGTACCCAATAGTGTGACGAAAGATCCTAATGACAAGATTTTGATTCTTGATGCTGCCGGAAATGTTGGTCTTGAACAGGTGTACAAAGAAATGCGGGAAGAGGATACCGGTTTAAGACAAGAAACACTGGTACACGTTGTTAGCCTTTACGAACGTATCATAGCCCGTTTTCTGATGAATGGTTACAATGTTAATACCGGATTGTTTTATGCGGTTCCACGTTTTACAGGTCTGATAGAGGGAGGACGTTGGAATCCTGAAAAGAACAGTATTTATGTATCCTTCAGTCAGGATAAAGTATTGCGGGAAGAAATGGCCAAAACCCAGGTGGTTATACAAGGTGAGAAAAATGATGTCATGTATATCCTGGAAACAGAAGACAAGAAAACCAAATTGAAAGATGGTAGTATGACTCCCGGACGGAATTTTGTGATTCGCGGTGCATATTTGAAGGTTGTAGGTGATGATGCTTCTGTGGGTATCGTTATTCGTAATAAGGAGAACGATACTGTGACAAAAGTGACTGAGGATATGTTTGCTACTAATAACCCTTCGGAGCTGATCTTTTTAGTCCCTACTGAACTGACCGACGGCGAATATGAACTGACCGTAACCACACAATATACAAAAGGTACAGGAATAACCTTGAAAACCCCTCGTTCTGTCTCGATTCCGGTACATGTAGGAACGGGAGGAGGAAGCGACCGTCCGGAGATTGAATAATTTTATCGCAATAGAATATTTTACTGTCTTTTATCTGGAGATACCGTTATTGCCATGCTGGAGACAGTATTGTCTCCATGCCGGAGATAGCACTGTCTCTTCACGGAACTAGACTTAGAAAAAGAGAAGATAACCTAAATTATATTTATCCTAAAAATTATACATTATGAAGCAAAAAGTACTCTTAGGACTTTTTGTCTCCCTGCCATTTGTTTGTACAATTCCGGTATTTGCTACTGGAAATATGCCTGCAACAGAGAAGAGAGACATTCAAATCAGTCGCTATGATGAGGAAAGAAACAGGATGGAACCGTTAGTCGGTTATGTTTCACAGAACTTGAAAAAAGTAAAAGGTAAGATTTCTGATACCGGAGGTGATCCGCTACCTGGTGCTACTGTGCAAATCAAAGGAAGTACGAAAGGTGTGATTGCTGACGTGGATGGAAATTTCGAGTTCGATGGAGTTAATACCAATGCGGTACTGGTTGTTTCCTTCATTGGTATGGAAACGAAAGAATTGACTTATAAGGGAGAGGGGTTTCTGAATATCGTGATGGAGCCGAAAGCAGATGAGTTAGAAGAAGTAACGGTTGTTGCCTTTGCTAAGCAGAAAAAAGAAAGCGTGGTTTCTGCCATCACAACAGTAAAACCGGCAGAACTGAAAATACCGAGTAGTAACTTGACTACGGCTTTTGCAGGTCGTGTTGCAGGTTTAATTTCTTATCAGACAAGCGGTGAACCGGGGCAGGATAATGCCAACTTCTTTATTCGTGGTATCACGACTTTCGGTGCTGAAGCGAAAAAAGATCCTTTAATTTTAATTGATGGAATTGAATTAAGCACAGATGATTTGGCTCGTTTGAATACGGACGATATCGCCAGTTTTACGATTATGAAGGATGCAACGGCTACGGCATTGTATGGTGCGCGTGGTGCTAATGGCGTTATTTCTGTAACAACAAAGGAAGGACGCGAAGGTAAGGTTGCGGTAAATGTCCGTATTGAAAATTCATTTTCTACTCCAACCAGTCGGGTTGATCAGGCTGATCCGGTTACTTACATGCGAATGCAGAATGAGGCGATTAAAACACGTGATCCGTTAGGATTAGCTTTATATTCTCAAGAAAAGATAACCATGACCGAACGTGGGCTGTATCCGGATATTTTTCCTTCGACAGACTGGTATAGCACTATGTTCAAAGATTTGACTATGAATCAGCGTGCCAATATCAGTGTGAGTGGTGGTGGTACGGTTGCTCGTTATTATGTGGCGGCCAATATGACACGGGATAATGGAAATGTGAAGGTTGATAAACGTAATAATTTCAACTCGAATATCAATTTGATGAAATATACAATTCGCTCAAATGTGAATGTGAACCTGACGAAGACAACGGAATTAGTTTTACGAATGAGTGCTGCATTTGATGATTATTCTGGACCTATCGGTGGAGGTAGTGGTATGTATAATCACGTGATGCAAGCAAATCCGGTTTTGTTCAAACCCTATTATGAGCCGGATGAAAATTATGCTCATGCTAATCATATTTTATTTGGAAATTATGGAAGTGCTAACTATGTCAATCCTTATGCACTGGCTTTAAAAGGTTATAATGAGTATAGTAAGAATACGATGCTGACACAATTTGTGTTGAATCAGGATTTGAAAATGATAACGGAGGGTTTGACAGCCAGTGTGCTAGTCAATATGGATCGTTATTCAGAATACTCTGTAAATCGTGCATATAAACCGTTTTATTATAGCATCGGTTCTTATAATCTGCAAGAAAGTTCTTATACTTTGAATCGTTTGAATCCTACAGAAGGTACGGAATGGATTAATTATGAACCGGGTCAGCGCTATATAAATAGTAGTATCTATCTGGAAGGAAAGGCTGAATATACTCGTCTGTTTAATGATAAACATAATGTGAATGCTTTGCTGGTTTATACGATGCGTAATCAAAAATCCGGTATTGCAGATAATCTTCAACTGTCATTACCGTATAGAAACATTGGTTTAGCTGGCCGTTTGGCCTATAACTTCGATTCTCGTTATTTCGGAGAGTTTACTTTTGGTTATAATGGTTCGGAGCGATTCTCTGAGAATAACCGTTGGGGCTTTTTCCCATCGGGAGCATTAGGATGGATGGTTTCTAATGAAGAGTTTTTTGAACCGTTGAAGGATGTTTTTTCACAGTTTAAGTTTAAAGGTTCCTATGGTATGTCTGGTCAGGACCAGATAGGTAGTGGTAATGACCGTTTCTATTATTTGTCGGATGTAAATATGGATGCCGGTCGCAATGTGAATTGGGGTACACAAATGAACTATAATCCTGGAGGTGTTAGCTTTAACCGTTATGCTAATGATCAGATCGGATGGGAAACTTCTTATAAAATGAATGTCGGGTTAGAGGCTACGACAACATTTGGTTTGTCTGCTAATATTGAATATTTTACAGAACGTCGTGAAAATATATTATTAGATCGTGTGATTCCTGGTACAATGGGTATTCTTCCGGCTGTAAAGGCTAACTTGGGAAAGGCTAAAGGACATGGTGTTGATATGGAACTGAATTATGAAAAGAGCTTCAATAAAGACTGGTGGATGACAGGACGTGGTACTTTTACTTATGCAACAAGTGAAGCGGTAGAATGGGAAGAACCCGATTATAGTGCAACTCCTTGGTTGTCAAAGATCGGTAAATCTTTAGGACAAGAATGGGGATATATTGCTGAGCGGTTGTTTGTTGATGATGAAGAAGTAAAGAATTCCCCGACACAGTTTGGTAGCTATATGGCTGGGGATATTAAATACCGTGATGTGAATGGGGATGGAAAAATTTCCGATTTAGATAAGGTCCCCATCGGCTACCCTACTACACCGGAGATAAATTATGGTTTCGGACTTTCTGTTGGTTATAAAGGATTGGATGCTTCATTCTTTTTCCAAGGCTCGGCGCGTCAGTCTTTTTGGCTTGACCAAAAGAAAATAACTCCGTTTATTGATGGTAATTCTGGTCAAAGTGATGATGATGGTTTAAAAGGGGAGAATCAGGTATTGCAAGTTATTGCTGATAGTTATTGGTCGGAAAATAATCGTAACCCATATGCATTCTGGCCTAGATTGTCGAATCAGTCTGTAGAAAACAATAACCAAAAGAGTACTTGGTTTATGCAGGATGCAACGTTTCTTCGTTTAAAATCAGTAGAGTTGGGTTATACTGTACCACAGGTGTTGACAAAAAAAATAAAGGTACAGAATTTACGTGTTTATGTGAGCGGAACAAACTTGCTATGCTGGAGTAAATTCAAATTGTGGGATCCGGAAATGGCAGGAAACGGTTTAGGGTATCCGATACAGCGTGTTATTAATGTCGGTATAAATTTAGGATTCTAAAATAATTAAATAATAATAGTATGAAATCATTATATAAATATATAGTATGTGCCTGTACAGTCTTGACTGTAACATCTTGTGATTTCTTGGATGTAGTACCGGATAATTTGGCGACAGAAGAGCATGTCTTTGCGGATCGTTATACAGCAGAGAAATATCTGGCAACTTGTTACTGGGGAATGCCGAAACCTGTTGGATGGAATGAAAACCCAGCGGTATTTGGTGCATTGGAAATGATTTTTAATCCGGAGTATAGTACTGAGAATGGAATGAAATTAGGACTGGGACAAGATAATCCGACCAGTGCACTTATTAATTATTGGAACAATAATAGTGATGGGGTTCGTTCACTGTATGCAGGTATCCGTGAGTGTAACACGTTTATGGAAGGTATTGGTGGTGTTGCGGATCTGGAAGAATATGAAAAGAAGCGTATGATTGCTGAAGTTAAAATGATCAAAGCGTATATGCATTTTTATTTGCTGTCTTATTACGGACCGATTTGCCCTTTACGTGAAAGTCCCTCTGTCAATGAATCAACTCAAGGGGTACGTGTCTATCGTGAAAAGGTGGATGATTGTTTCCAATATATCGTTGATTTGATGGATGAGGTAATAGGATGCGAGGCTTTGCCATTGATTTTATCCAATCCGACAACTGAATTAGGACGATTTACGATGCCTGCAGCCCATATGTTGAAAGCAAAAGTTCTTTTATATTGGGCAAGTCCGTTATTCAACGGTAATACAGATTACAACAGTTTTCTGGATCATAATGGTGAACCTTTTTTCAATCAAAGTTATGATGCAACACGTTGGCAAACAGCGCAGATGCATGCAAAAAGGCAGTGGAGATATGTGAGTCGGCTGGTGTGCGTTTATATCAGACTTCTGATTATATTGCAACAAAAAAACTGTCAGATGAAACTTTGTTGGTTCAGACCTTGAGAGGGGTTATTAGTCACCGATGGAATCCGGAACTTATTTGGTGTAATACGGTAAGTCTGCTTAATGAAAGTTTTCAAAATGAATGTTTAGTGTTTTTTGAATCATCAACAGCACTGTCTATAGCCAAGCAGAAAATGAGTGTACCTCTATCTACTGTTGAATTGTTTTATTCTAAAAACGGGGTACCTATTGAAGAGGATAAAACGTATGATTATACTCATAGATATAGCTTGCGTACAGGAGATAAAGAGCATCGCTATTATATTCAGGAGGGTGAACAAACAGCTGTTCTAAACTTTGATCGCGAACCTCGTTATTATTCAACTCTCGGATTTGACCGTGGTAAGTGGTATGGAAATTCGTATAAAAATATGCCGGATGATGATGCTGAGTGTTTATATCCCAAGAATCGTTATGGTGAAGTATCTTCTATAGGTGATCCAGGAAATTATAATGTCACAGGTTATTGGCCCAAAAAGTTAGTTTCAATTAATACATCTTTCCGGGATGCCAACGGAGTTACATATGAAGCATATCCTTTTCCGGAAATGCGTTATGCAGACTTGTTATTGATGTGTGCCGAAGCTTTGAACGAAGCGAAAGGTGCTCCTGATGCGGAAGTGTACAAATATATCGACATGGTTCGTGAACGGGCTGGATTGGAAGGTGTTTTGAAAAGTTGGAGCAAATATTCCAATCAGCCGGAAAAACCGACAACTAAGGAAGGTATGCGTGAAATTATTCAACGGGAACGTAGGGTCGAATTAGCATGTGAAGGTGTTTATTATTGGGATAGCCATCGTTGGAAGACAGCTCAGGACGAACAAAATCGTTTGATTCAGGGATGGAACATACAGGCAAGTGAAGCGGAGAATTATTATACAGTAACAACTGTGTATACACAATCATTCTCCTATAAAAATTATTTTGCCCCCATACCTGAGTCTGAAAGGATAAAGAATCCGCAATTGATTCAAAATCCAGGATGGTAATTATCAAAAGATTAAATTATTAGTGTATATGAAAACTAAATATTTAAATTTAATATTATTACTTTTTACATTGTTTTCCTGTTCGGAAAAGGAACAGTTACCGATTAGCGGTAGTTTGGGAAAGCCGGGAGTTGTAACTAATGTTGTAGTTGAGCCTCAGCGGGGGGAGCTACGATTTCATATAAAATTCCTGAATCGGAAGATTTATTGGCTGTAAAATGTATATATACTTTATCTGATAATGTAGAACGTGAAGCAAACGCTTCATTTTATGAAAATAAACTGAAGATTCAAGGATATAATGATACGTTGGAACATACAGCAATACTTTATGCAATAAATAGGGCTCAGGAATTATCAGATCCGATAGAAGTTAAATTTCGTCCATTAGAATCTCCTTTAAGTAAGGCTATAAAGTCAGTTACAATTGAAGCTGATTTTGGAGGAGCTCGTTTTAATTGGAAAAATCCTGATAAGCTCCGCTTAATGTTGAGTTTTTAGGACCCGATTCTTTGGGAGCGGTCTCTACATTGAATATCATAACGAGTGATATAGATAAGAATGTTTATAGTATTCGAGGTTATGAGCCTGAGTTATGGCAATTTTCAATAATAATGAGTGATAACTTTAATAATTATTCGGATACTATTTCTGCGGAAGTGGTCCCCATGTTTGAGGAGAAGTTAGATAAGAAAAAGATGAAAATTATGCAGTTGAATAATGATGTCCCTTTTACTGGCTGGGATTCTCAGAATATATCCCTGATAGATGATGATCTTACAACTTTCGGACATACGCTTAATAATACTTTGCCTGCACCTTTTACGGTAGATTTGGGATGTACAGCAAAGCTTAGCCGTTTTGTCATTAACCAACGAAAAACTGTAGGGGGAGGAGAAAATTCTTATTATCAACGGGGTAATCCGAAGAAAATGGAAGTTTATACTTGTGATCATCTCCCGAGTGAAAGTGGAGACTGGAGTGAATGGACTAAAATAATGGATTGTGAAGTTGTAAAACCCTCAGGTTCTCCAGGCTCTACCATGACAGATTTAGATATGACAGTAGCTGATAATGGGCATGAATTTGCATTTGAGTTATCTCAGGCTCCGATGCGATATATCCGTGTAATCATTTTGTCTACATGGGGTGGGTCTACTTATACGCATCCTGCGGAAATAACATTTTATGGAGAGAACCAGGAATGAAGATAGTATCAACAAATAAAAAAGAAGAATTATGAAGAAAATATATGCCTTAATTGCGTTTGTTATTTCTGTCTTGTCTATCACATCCTGTGACGACTTTATGGATGTACACAAAGAATATATTGAAGGTGGTGAGATTATTTATGCTCCTAAGCCGGATTCGTTAAGATTTATTGCTGGCAAGGGACGGATCTTATTTAAATGCCGTACTTATAATGCTCCAAATGTCCGTTCAATAGACGTGTATTGGAATGATGGACTTGATTCCCTGATTATTCCTGTAGAATTGAATACGGGGTATGACAGTCTTTCTGTTATCTTGGATAATATGGAAGAGAAGTCTTATACGTTTAATGTTCGAACAACGGATAATTTCGGGCATAAATCTCTATACCTGACAGCTTTTGGTACGTCTTATAGTGAAATTTATCAATCGACATTGAATGATCGCCGTATAAAAAATATCTCCCTGTCGGATAAGGAAGGTGTTCTTGAATGGTATTCTGCTCCCAAAAATCTGGTAAAAAATGAAATACGTTATGTAAAAAAGGACGGCTCTCTGGTTACTGTAGAAATGCCTTCAACGGATTATATTATTAAGCTACCAGAGGCAAAAGCTGGTTCCTCTATCGAATACAGGTCTTTATATACTCCGGAAAAAGAATGTATAGACACGTTTGTTACAGCATGGGAAACGTATGAAATTCCTTTCCCGGAAGAATATACGTATGATCGCAGTTCATGGGTGGTTTTGTCTGCTTCGGATGAAGAATTGTCGGATGGTGGAGGAAGAGGAGCAATACTTGATGGTGATTTTAATACTTATTGGCACTCTGCTTATGAAGATGGGCATGCCCTCTACCTCATTGGCTTGTCGTAGACATGAAAACACCGAAGAAGATCTCAAGAGTGGAATTACATCGTCGTTCGGCAAATAAGGATACACAAACTGTGGAACTATATATTTCTGACCAGCCGGATGCTAATGTCAATAGTTGGGTAAGTATCGGAAATGTAGAGTTTGGGGATGCTAGTAATATTTCGCTCACGATACCAGAATCTGTAGATACAATGAAGGGATGCTATCTGAAGATATTGATGCCAGATAGTAATCGTGAGCCTTTTACGAATATCGTAGAAATAGATGTTTTTGGTAAATAGGTAAAAGATTTTTTCGGTTATCAAGATTTATATCAGGTATGGGTTTTATGGATCTTAACATTGGTCTCGTAGATATCCATACCTGATTTCTTAATATTATCCATCTTGATTAATTGTTTGTCTATTTTCTATTGAAGGGATTTGGAGTTTCTTTGCCTCATATTTATCATTTGAAATACAAGCAAAATCGAGTTTTAACGAATATACCGTAAATAGTAAATAATTAATTTGTATAATCATGAATATAAGAATGACATTACAGGTCATAAGTTCGTTTATAGGATTTATTTTCTGTCTACAGTCGGTGAAGGCCGACAATCAAATATCATTGGATATGCGGGTGAATCCTGCAAATCGACTTGTTTTTAGTTTATCCTATGGGAAAGAACCTGTTATTTTAGAATCGTTTCTTGGATTAAATGTTGATAATCAAGTGTTAGGTGAAAATGCGAAAATGATAGATAAGGTGGAAGGTGTAGGAGGTTATGTTGTATATACTTTGCAGCAAACAGAAGGTACAATTTTTCATATAGATACACGTGTTTTCCCTGACGGAATCGCTTTACGTTATCGTATTCCGGCTGAAGGGCCTAAATGTATTTATGGAGAAGAAACATCATTTACTTTTCCATCACAAACTAGAACATGGTATGCTAGTGGACCTTTCCAGTACGGTTGGCTGCAACAATATCAGGATAGGATGACAGATCATATACAAGGTGAATTATTAGCTCCTCCGGCAACCTTTTGTCTTCCGAACGGGCTATATGCGGCTATAACGGAAGCTAATCTTTTCAATTATCATGGTGCGGTCTTGTTTGGAACAGAGCCTAACCGGGTTCAGTTTGGTTATGTGGAGAACAAAGGTCATATGGAGACAGGTATTATAACTGGGCTTCCTCCGGCAAAATACTGGCATGAGGCGGTGCGGAATGTGCCTTGGATCGTTTCTCCGGTGAAAGGAGCAAACGAGGTTGTAACTCCCTGGCGTGTCCTGATGCTGTCGGAAGACCTGAATGGCCTGGTCAATAACAAGATATTGGCAAAGGTATCGGACAAACCGGACGAAACCCTTTTTCCGGACGGGGCGAAGACAGACTGGATCAAGCCGGGAAGAGCGGTGTTTACATGGCTGACAGAAGGTGGTATCGAGCGTTTGAGTGTGGATAATCATAAAAAATATGTAGACGGATGTTCCGAGTTGGGCATTGAGTCGGTTGTCGTCGATGATGGCTGGGAACTGTGGCAACAAACTGAAAAAGATGCCAATGGGCGGACAAAATGGGAAATGCTGAAAGATCTGGTCGATTATGCGAAAGAAAGGAATGTGAATATATGGGTATGGCGCTCCTCATCTCCCCGTTCCGGAAATAAAACAGATATCGGGTTGGTAGATCCGAAAGAACGTGCCGATTTTATGCGGAAGTGTTCGGAGGCAGGTGTCAAAGGTTTGAAGATCGACTTTTTTCATACGGAAAATCTTTTTACAGTCAATCTGATGGAAAATATCCTGAAGGATGCGGCCAAAGAAAAGCTGATGGTGATCTTTCATGGGGTGAATAAGCCTACCGGAGACTCTTACACGTATCCAAACTTGTTGGCAAAAGAGGCTGTCAGGGGGCTGGAGACTGTGGGAGGAGAGGATAGCTGGGCACCCGGTCCGCCCTGGCCTTATCATAATACGGTATTGCCTTTTACCCGTTGGCTGGTTGGCCCGGCTGACTATACCCCGTTGAACTTCCGGGCTTTTTGTCCGCCGTCGGTTACATTCGCCCATCAGCTTTCATCCATTTATATGCTGACATCCCCCATGTTGATTTTCGCAGCCGATATGGAGGACATGCTTTCTTCTTCCGGACGTTCGTTTATTGAAAGTGTACCTGTCGTGTGGGACGAAACGGTCGTATTACCGGAAAGCGAGATCGGGAAACTGGCAGCATTGGCCCGTCGGAAAGGAGATGTATGGTATTTGACCGTCTTGAACGGAGAAGACCCCAAAACGTTTGAAACGAAACTGGATTTCCTGCCCAAAGGCAAATATAAGCTGGAGATAGTAACGGATGCTCCCGGCAACCGGAAGTTGATCGAAGTAAAAGAAAGCAAGATACGCTTCGGCCATAAACTAAAAGAAAATCTGATGTCGGGAGGCGGACTGGTAGCCCGGATATCTGTAAGGTAAAAGATAGCTAATCTTAAATAAATTAGAAGAAACAGACATGATGAAACATGCTTTTTTTATATTAGGACTGGGATTATTGGCAACCTGCTTTAAAGTAGATGCCCAGCAAGGACGTGCCCCCATGATGGGGTGGAGCAGTTGGAATACCTATCGTGTAAAAATCAGTTCGGAAATTATCAAACAAAGTGCTGATGCGATGGTAGAGAAAGGATTAGACAAGGTTGGTTATCAGTATATCAATATAGATGATGGCTTTTTCGGAGGACGTGATGAGAATGGGCGTTTGTTTTGTAATCCGGAGAAGTTTCCCAACGGTATGAAAGATGTGGCAGATTATATTCATTCCAAGGGCTTGAAGGCCGGAATATATAGCGATGCCGGTGCTAATACCTGCGGTTCTATTTGGGACAACGATACGTTTGGGATTGGTGTCGGATTGTGGGGGCATCAGCAGCGTGACCTCGATCTTTTCCTGAAAGAGTGGGGATACGATTTCCTAAAGGTCGATTTTTGTGGTGGCGATAAACTCGGTCAGGATAAGAAGGAACGTTATACTTCGGTGTATGAAGGCATCCAAGCAACAGGCCGTACAGATGTCCGTTATAATATATGTTGTTGGGCTTTTCCCGGTACATGGGCGATAAACATGGGGGATTCTTGGCGCATACACGGCGATATAACCAACAAATTCAGCTCTGTAAAACAGATCATTGATAAGAATCTTTATTTTGCACAATATGCTTCTCCGGGTCATTATAATGATATGGACATACTGGAAATAGACCGTGGGCTGACTTTGGAACAGGAACGGACGCATTTTAGTATGTGGTGTATAATGAGTTCCCCCCTGATGATTGGTTGTAATATGAAAACGATTCGGGATGAGTCACTGGCTATTATAAAGAATGAAGAACTTATTGTTATCAATCAAGATCCATTGGGCATGCAAGCACGTGTCATAGCTTATAGCGGTAACGGCATTGTTTTGGCTAAGCCATTAGAAAATAAGCGTGGTGGAATTCGTGCAGTAGCTCTCTACAATCCATCGGATGAACCTACGACTATGCGGGTAGATTTCAAAGATCTTTGTTTGGATGGAAAAGTTACAGTCCGTGATTCATGGAAGCATGAAGATTTGGGAACTTTCCGGGGAGGTTACGAGGCAACAGTTCCTGCTAATGGTACAGTCGTACTGAAAGTTGAAGGAAAGAAATGGTATGCTCCCTCTGTATATGAAGGTGAATATGCTTTTATGAATGCTTTCTATGAAGATAGTTATTATCCGGAAAAAGACACAAAACTGTTAGGCTCACGGGAAGAAGCATCCGGTCGTCATGTCATGACCGGAATCGGCGGTAGCCCGGAGAATTGGGCAGAGTTCCGCGAAGTTTATAGTCCATGTAAACAACAGGCTACACTTCGTATTCATTATTTTACAGATGCTCTGAAGTCATTTGATATTACAGTGAACAGTAAAGCTATGCCATCTTTGTCCTTTCAACCGAATAAAGGTAAGACGGCTGGGGTCGCCACAGTTTTTATACAATTGGAAGAAGGCGACAATGTGATCCGGCTTAGTAATTCGAAAGAAATAGGACCGGATGTGGATAAGATTGAGGTTGTAATGAAGAGAAAATATGAATAGGAAAATAATAATTTATATTTTATTTAACTTGTTGATATGTCTGCGGCTTTTCTCCTCTGTGGATGGCAATAGACCAATTCAACGGATGGGTAATGCCAATGTACAGTTGTTCGATGAGGATTGGCTCTTTATGCGTTATGGCTTACAAGCTGACGGGATGTCACTTCCTGAACCTTCCGGATTGGAAAAGGCGGTTATAGACGAGTCGGGTTGGCAAAAACTTGATTTACCACATGACTGGGCGATAGCAGGCCCTTTTCGGATTGAGCTGGGAGGAGAAACCGGAAAATTACCCTATCAGGGAATAGGCTGGTATCGGAAATATTTTACACCTGAGCAAAAGGTGGGAGAGAGGACGTACATTGATTTTGACGGGGCAATGGCTAATGCCGAAGTTTGGCTTAACGGTGAGTACGTCGGCACGTGGCCTTATGGCTATAATTCGTTCCGGTTGGATTTAACTCCCTTCATAAAATCGGGTCAGAAGAATGTCTTGGCTGTCCGGCTCGATACGGAAAACTGGGAGTCCAGGTGGTATAGCGGGGCTGGTATATACCGGCATGTGTGGCTGGTTAAATGTCAGCCTGTACATATTGCACATTGGGGAACCTATATCACAACTCCTGAGATAACGGATCGGTCAGCCAAAGTGAAAACTGAGATAACGGTTGAAAATTATGAGCATATGCCCGTTCAGGCGCAACTGGTGACGAGTTATTTTGAACTCGACATCGATGATGTGCCGGGAGAATTGGTAACCCAACAAACGGAGATAATCGATATTCATGCCAACTCGACTGCTAAAACGGTTATGACAACCGATCTGCTTAACCCTAAACGCTGGGATATTCAATCCCCCGATCGTTACCTGGCGCAGACAAAGGTTTATGTGGATGGAGTACTTATGGACACGTATAATACATCATTTGGTGTAAGAAATATCGAGTTTACTGCGCACAATGGTTTTTTGCTGAATGGAAACAAAGTGGAAATCAAGGGTGTTTGTAATCATCATGATCTGGGATCTTTAGGTGCTGCTTTTAATAAAAGTGCGTTGAAACGTCAACTCGATATACTTCAGAATATGGGATGTAATTCCATACGGACTTCGCATAACCCACCGGCTCCGGAATTGTTGGAACTGGCCGATAAAATGGGATTACTGGTATGGGATGAAACTTTCGATGCATGGAGAACTGGCAAACGGAAAAAAGATTATAATTTACTGTATGATGAATGGCATGAAAGAGATATCTTGGCTTTAGTGCATCGGGATCGTAATCATCCCTCTGTCATTATCTGGTCTATAGGAAATGAGGTGATGGAGCAACGAAACGTGGAAATGACCAAACATCTGGCAGATATTATGCGTAAGGCTGATCCTACCCGGCCTGTATCAAACGGATATAACGATCCTGACGGAGGAAGGGAAGTAGGAGCCGTTTCCGCTTTGGACATAATGGGAGTTAATTATTTTTTCAGCCAGCAGGCTAAGTGGGACAAAGACCCACGCTATACAAATATGCCCACGCTGGGTAGTGAAACATCTTCTTGTGTCTCTTCCCGTGGTGAATACTTTTTTGATACTGACTATCAGGATTGGCAGATAACTTCTTATGATCGTGCTTCGCCTGGTTGGGGATGTTCTCCTGATGCTCAATTTAGGATTCTGAATCAATACCCGAATTTATTAGGTGAATATGTATGGACAGGATTTGATTATATAGGAGAGCCTACTCCTTATAATTCAGATGCGACTAATCTATTGAATTTTAGAAATGATTCAACTAAAAAAAGGGAATTGGAAGCTGCATTAGATACATTGAGAAGAAAAAGTCCGCCTTCCCGTAGCAGTTATTTTGGAATTATAGATTTGGCCGGATTCCCTAAAGATCGTTATTTTCTTTATCAATCGCATTGGCGTCCGGAGTTGCCGATGACACATATTCTTCCTCATTGGAACTGGCCGGAAAGAGTGGGTGAAATTACTCCGGTACATGTATATACCTCGGGCACGGAGGCAGAGTTGTTCATTAACGGTAAAAGTAAAGGCAAGAAGGTTAAAGAAGCGGGGAAAGACTTTCGGTTAGTATGGGATAATATAAAGTACGAACCTGGCATAGTAAAGGTTATTGCTTACAAGGATGGAAAAAGATGGTCGGAAGCTGAAATCAGAACAACTGGGCAGGCAAAGTCTTTATCTCTTACTGCGGATAAAAGTGAAATATTATCAGATGGTTCTGAATTGGTGTTTGTAACGGTCGCTGTTCAGGATAATCGTAAACAAACTGTGCCTCGTGCTAATCCTTTGATCAGGTTTACAATAGAAGGGGCTGGCGAAATTGTATCGACAGATAATGGTAATCCTATTGATTTTACTTCGTTTCAAAGTCATGAACGTTGTGCATTCAATGGGTTGGCATTGGTAATTGTAAAAGCTGTAAAAAATAAGAAGGGTAAAATTATTGTAAAGGCTGAAAGCCAAGGGTTAAAAGCAGGTGCTATAGAGCTTGTGAGTAAATAAGAAGGTCTCTGATGTTTTCTTACAAAATAAAAAGCCTTCATATAATTCGAATATGAAGGCTTTTTATTTTGTAAAGTGGTTATATTATTTGATTGTTTTTAGCAACTTTTGTATCTAGTCTTTTTACCACTTTACCATATATAATCAGAGCAACAGCCGAAACTAGCGCGATCGCCCCGAAATAATACCATATATAATGTGCATGTGCACTGGCAACTACCCACTCTTCATGCGTGGCGAACAGTGTCGGTTCCGGACAGTATTTGCTTAAGAGGAAGCCTGATAAGCCAAATCCGAGTATAGATGACAGGAAGGAGTGAAGGTGGCTGAAACCGAGGTATAAGCCTTCTTCGCCTTTGGGTGCCTGCAATGAGAAATATTCAAGGAAACGGGGAGAGATAAATGTTTCCGCTAGTCCCTGGAAGACAATCCCGATTACCATCATGAAAGCTACCGGATGCATACCGAGGATAGTTGTGTTGCTATCCAGCATATTTCCCGATGCCATGCAAAGAGCGGAGATCGGCATGATGAACATACCGAATGTCATAGAGGTAAGTGCGGTTTTCTTACGCATTAACTGGGTAACTAAGTTTACGGTCAATACAACAACCAGCGGATTCACGTTGGCATACCAGGAAGGAGAAGCTCCTTCGCCGGCCAGGCGTAAAACGTATTTAGGCATGGTTGCATACAGTTGGTGCTGAACCATCCAGAAACCGGAAATAATAAAGATCAATATGATCAGGCGACCGTTTGTACAGACTTTGATCAGTGCCGTCCATATTTGTCCGAAAGTTTTTCCTTCACCGGAATGCTGGCTGCTTTTATAGAAAAACCAGATTGCCAGTAGAGCCAGGAATGTCATTGAAGCGGAAAAATAGTTGAGGGTGATCAATCCTTCGTTCCCTAATGCTTCGCGCAACGGTTTTACAATAGTCTTGCCGGAGAAGGCTCCTATATTTACCATTGCATAGAAAATGGAGAAACCTTTGGCACGGGTTTCGGGAGTTGTTTCTTTGGCTACAGTTCCGGAAATTACACTTTTGATAAATGAACCTCCGATAACGATCAGTATCATGATCGGAATAATTCCATAACGGAGATTACTTTCGAGCAATCCGGTAAATGTTGTTGTTGTCCCGTATTCAACCAGTCCGGCTGACTGGAGCCAGGTAGGATAAAGCCCCAATCCGGCATAACCGATGGTCAGCAAGGAGAAGGCCAACAGCATGGAATTGCGGAATCCGATCTTATCGGCCAGTGCACCGGCAAAAGTCGGGAGAAAATAGAGGAATGCGGAGAATGTTCCGGCGATGGTTGCCGCTTGTATGTCGTTGAATCCGAGGATGCGGCTGAGGTAGAGTGTTATTACGATAAATACGCCATAGTAGGCGGCACGTTCAAATAGTTCGACGGTATTGGCTACCCAAAACGCTTTACTGAATTTGATTTTCTCTTTCTTTGTCGTTGTGTTCATGCGATAGTTATTTGTTTTTAGAATTAGAATATGAAATGTAAAAACGCAGGTATATGCAGATGAGAAAATTAGAGCTGCGTATACCTGCGTTTATTTACATCTTGTGTAAGTCTTTTATTTCTTTACTGTGTAAGTTTGATGAATCGCTTTGTCGAAAGCTTTCCAATGTTCGTCGGTCATGTTACCGGGAGTAAACAGGGCAACACCCGCCGCACCGCTTTCCATCGATCCGCGTACCGCTTCTTCTATTTCAGAAGGGATCAGACCGTGTCCTTCCGGATCTTTGATGTTAGCTTTGTTTTGCCAATCGTGGCAGATGAATAAACCGCTGAAAACAGGTTTTTCTCCGTTCACAGAGTTTACTTCTTCCTTCGTCACTTCGCCTACCCAGGCAGCGTCTTCTAGGTAGAAGTCGTTGTAGTTCATCGGGAAGAATGCGTCGATATTCCATTTATTCCATTCCTGGCGAACCATCCATTTGGCGTGTGAGTCAGGACCGGGGAATACGGCTGCACTGACCTTTTTACCTTTAGCGTGGACTGTATCTGCAATGCGATCCACCAGCTTAGTGATCAGGTCACAACGGAACTGAGCCCATTCTTTGCATTTGGAAGGATCTTCTACTGATTTAATGTCTATACCGGTAGCAGCCTTGAAATCGGCTACACATTTGTCGCAATAGCAATAATCGGCAGTCGGATATTCTTCGTTCATAACCAGGCCGTATTTTTCCCAAAGACCTTTGGCGAGGATTACGTCTACATAACGGATATAATCCAGATGAACGTAATCTACTTCAGGAATATCGGCTACTTTGCCATATAGATCGGTCAGAAATTCGGCTGTCCCTTCATGGTTTGGGCAAAGACATTTGTAATAAGGAACATACGCTTGTACTTCGTAAGCCGGTTCGCCTTTGCGGTTTACAGCATACAGGGTAGAGTCCATGCCTCCCTGTAACATGGCCGGTATCCAAGCATGGTATTCCATACCGTTTGCGTGAGCCACTTTAGCGGCACGCTGGATTTTTTGCAAATCATGTCCGGCGTTGTAGCACATACCATCCAGTCCATGCGATTTCCATTTACTAAAATCGGCTTGTAAGGTCTCTTCAGTCGTGTTGCCACCTTCACCTTGCCAGCCGTACACTTTGATTTTTGCTTCCGGTGCTTTGTTGCAAGCCGTTGCCAGAAGGGCAACGGCTGCTAAAGCTAAAAATACTTTTTTCATTCAGATTGTTTGTTGTTATTAAATTTCACAAGCACAGAGTGTCGGGATCAGATTGCGGTCGCCGTAAGCATTATCTACGCGGGCCACATTGATCCAGAATTTACTGTCATGCAACCATTCCAGCGGGAAGGCTGCTTTACTACGAGGATATTCATGCTTCCATTCATCGGCAGTTACTTCATATTCCGGATGAGGAGCATTTTTGAGCACATTGTCTTCTTTAGAGGCTTTGCCTTCTTCCACTTCCTTGATCTCTTTCCAGATGCAGTCCATCACTTCGGCAAAACGGTCGAGTTCGGCTTTGCTTTCGCTTTCGGTCGGTTCAACCATTAAGGTTCCGTGTACCGGGAATGAAAGCGTAGGTGCATGATACCCGAAGTCCATCAGACGTTTAGCGATATCACCTTCGTCAATGCCTGAAGTTTCTTTTACCTTGCGACATTCCAGAATCAGTTCGTGACCTACACGGCCGGTTGCACCGGTATAAACGATTCCGTAGGTATCCTTAAATTTAGAAGCCAGGTAATTGGCATTCAGGATAGCTGTTTTAGTAACAGTTTCCAGTCCTTCCGAACCAAGCATGCGGATATAAGCATAAGTGATCGGAAGGATACCTGCACTACCATAGGGAGCAGCAGAAACCGTATTCAGATCGCTTCCCCAGGCTACCGGATGAGAGGGTAGGAACGGTACCAGATGTTCGGCAACACAGATCGGACCAACGCCCGGACCACCACCACCGTGAGGTGAAGCGAATGTCTTATGCAGATTCAGGTGACAAACATCAGCTCCGATAGTTCCCGGATTGGTCAATCCTACCTGAGCGTTCATGTTGGCACCGTCCATATATAACTGTCCGCCACAAGCATGAACAATATCACACATTTCTTTGATGTCTACTTCAAAAATACCGTGGGTAGACGGATAGGTGATCATGCTGGCTGCCAGGTTGTCTTTGTTGGCTTCTGCTTTGGCGCGGAAGTCTTCCAGGTCGATATTACCGTTGTCGTCGCATTTAACAGTAACAGTCGTATAACCGCACTGGATAGCACTGGCCGGATTTGTTCCGTGGGCCGATGTCGGAAGCAATACGATATTTCTATGTCCCTGTCCGATGCTTTCGAGATAAGCGCGGATGACACGAAGTCCGGTATATTCGCCGGCGGCACCTGAGTTCGGTTGTAATGTAACACCTTTGAATCCGGTGATCTCTGCCAGGTAGCAGCACAGGTTTTCAATCAACTCCGTATAGCCCTCTATCTGTTCTTCCGGAGCGTACGGGTGAATATTCATAAATTCAGCACGGCTGAGCGGAAGCATTTCAGATGCAGCGTTCAGTTTCATCGTACATGATCCCAGGGAGATCATCGACTGTGCCAATGATACGTCTTTGCGTCCCAGACGGGTGATATAACGCATCAGTTCGGTTTCCGTATGATATTTTTTGAATACATCTTCCTGAAGGAAGTCGGAAGTACGGGCGAATTTCTGATCGAAATAAGTCTTTTCCGGGATGGCTTCTTCCAGCATATAGTCTTTTCCGGCAGCACCGGCGAAGATGTATAGCAGCACTCCGATATCGGTCGGTTGTGTAGTTTCATCAATACTGATGCCTACTTGTCCGGCTTCGAAATAACGAAGATTGACCTTGCATTCCAAAGCGATTTCACGCAGTGCATTTACAGAAACGTGAGCCGGCAATTCGATCTTCAACGTATCGAAATAATCCTTGTTCAGTTGTCTGTAACCTAACTTTTCAAGTTCGGCTGCCAGGAATCCGGCGGAAGCGTGGATGCGTCCGGCAATGTTGCGCAGACCTTCTGCTCCGTGATATACGGCATAGAAACCGGCCATTGTTGCCAGTAATGCCTGTGCGGTACAGATATTTGAAGTTGCTTTTTCACGTTTGATATGCTGTTCGCGTGTCTGCAAAGCCAGACGGTAAGCCGGATGTCCGTAAGCATCTTTCGAGATACCGATGATACGTCCCGGAATAGCACGTTTGTATTCGTCTTTTGTTGCAAAATAAGCAGCAGAAGGACCACCGTAGAACATCGGAATACCGAAGCGCTGGCTGCTGCCGAATACTACGTCTGCTCCCCATTCGCCCGGAGGTGTCAGCAATACGAGACTCATCAGATCGGCTGCTACGGCTACACGGGTTTCGTTGGCGTTCGCTTTTGCAATGAATTCTTTATAATCTTCAATCGAACCATCCGCATTCGGGAATTGTACGATAGCTCCGAATACATCCGGTGTAAAGGTGAATGTCTTATAATTTCCGATTACCACGTTGATACCTTGTGGTATCATGCGTGTTTTGATTACGGCCAAAGTGGATTCAAATACATTTTCATCAACAAATAGCGTATTAGCTCCGGCTTTTGCCTGTGCACGGCTGCGGCTTCCGTAGAACATGGTTGCAGCTTCGGCAGCAGCAGTTGCTTCATCCAACAAAGAACAGTTGGTTAGCGGTAGAGCGGTCAGCTCACTGATTACAGTCTGGAAGTTCAACAGTGCTTCCAGGCGTCCCTGCGATACCTCAGCCTGGTACGGTGTGTATGAGGTGTACCATACCGGATTTTCGAAGACATTACGCTGGATAGGAGCAGGGCAGATAGTATCATACCATCCCATTCCAATGTAAGACGTAAAAACTTCGTTCTTGGATGCCAGTTCGGCGATATGTTCTGCAAACTCCCGCTCAGTCATTGGCTCCGGAAGATTCAGAGGTTCTTTCAGACGAATATTGGCCGGGATTGTCTGGTCAATCAGTTCGTCAACCGATTTAACACCGATAGCTTCAAGCATAGCCGGGATATCTTCCTCTGCAATGCCGACGTGGCGGTTTACAAATTTATTTGTGTCCATAGTATTTAATGTGTTTATAAATAAGGATTGTTTAATTTTTCGTCGATAACTCTTGTTTCCGGTCCGTGTCCGGGATAAATGACCGTTTCATCCGGCAATGACAGCAATTTGTCGTTGATGGCGGCGATCAGTACTTCTTGATTTCCACCCCATAAGTCCGTACGGCCGATGCTTCCAGCAAATAACGCGTCTCCAACAATGGCAAAACCGTTCTTTTTATTGTAGAAAGCCACGCTGCCGGGAGAATGTCCGGGAACTGTCAGGACTAATAATTCCGAATGTCCGAATTTGACAACTTCATTGCCGACCAGCTGTTTCTGTACCGGGATTTCTTTGAAATGTCCCGGCAGTCCGAATGCTTGTGCCTGTTTGTCGGGTGCAGGGAGTTGTTCCACATCGAGCCGGTGTGCTTGCGGGGATAAACCATACGTTTTATATATAAACGGATTCCCGAAAATATGGTCCAGGTGTAAATGCGTACAAAGCAGATGTTTCACTGTCAGTTTATTCTCTGTAATGAAATCGCTCAGCTCTTTTTCTTCCGACGGGCGAAGACAACCGCAGTCGATGATGACAGCTTCTTTGGTGTCATCATACAACACGAATGTATTTTCCTGGAAATAATTGAATTCAAAAGCCTTTATTGTAATCATAACGGTACGTATACTACTTTTTTAGTTTGAAAAAATTCTTCTTTGAAGTGATCGCCCAGTTCAACAACGATTGCCTGTTTTTGGAAAGCCTGTATTTCGTGTTGCAACTCACCGCCTTTCAGACATATCAATCCGTTGGGCAATGCGTTGTGCTGCTCTTTCTTTACATTTTTGCGGGATATCTTGACCAGGTCTCCCAATGGCATGACTGCCCGGCTGACAACAAAATCGAAAAGCTGTTTTTCCTCTTCAGCCCGGCAGTGACGGAATGTTACGTTCTTCAAACCGATAGCTTCCGCCACGGCTTGTCCGACCTTGATCTTTTTTCCGATACTGTCAACCAGATGAAATTGTACTTCCGGAAAGAATATAGCCAACGGAATACCGGGAAATCCTCCGCCGGTACCGATATCCATAACAGATGAACCATCCTTAAACTTCATCATTTTAGTTAACCCCAGCGAATGAAGGACATGATGAGGATAAAGATTCTCGATATCTTTGCGTGATATCACGTTGATCTTTGAATTCCAGTCAGTATATAAATCGTACAGAGCTTCGTATTGTGCAAGTTGCGTTTCGTTCAGCTCCGGAAAATAAGTTTTTATCAGTTCCATAGATTATGTTTAAAATGCCAGATGTGCAATCGGACTTTCTTTTTTAAGCAGATATTGTATTTCTTCGTAAGGAAGATGTACATTCGTTGCACCGACTACATAGGCGGCTATCTCATATTCGTTAAATGTATAGGTAATGCCATTGTCGTCAATCAGGAAGTTTCCGTTCGGGAAAATCTCGTCGATACTGAAAAAACCTATATTTTCCAATTCTTTCGGATTTTCCACGGTATTTTGTTTGGCAATCCGGTCTATAAGGATTTGTGCCAGGTCTTCCTGAAAACCTTCGATAAAGATGTCGTCTTCCTTAATCGGGTTGCCTGTTTTCATATCTATGACATGATTCGTAAAAGAATGGGCGCCATGAGCACCACCTGTGTAATTTTCAAAGTTGATAGTGTAACTTAGGATGTCATTCTTATTGTAGGCTATATCATTGGACGACATTTCAAAATAGGAGAACCATGCTCCGACCGGAGTTTCGTCGGCTTTTGCTACTTCTGCTTTATATTCGTCTTCCAAATCTTTGTAGTTGTTCAGGTAATCTTCGGTATATTTGGCAGTTGCTTCTTCGGGGGATAAGTTTTCGTAACCATCTCCGAAGTAAGAATACACAAATTGCTGTTGTATCTTTTTCAGGATATCTTTATTGTCGTATTTTGCTGGATAGATGAAGTTTATCTGAAGATTACAATTCGGATTTTCCGGGTTTTCCAGGAGGTGATATGTTTTGTCCACACTGATCGAATCGAATGTCACATCGTTATCCGTCGTCTTTTTTGTCCCGATATTACAACCGCTGACAAATACACTTATGAGAAAGAAAACTACGAGCTTTTGGCATAATTGCGTCTTCATTGTGATACAGATTTAATTTTATACTTTAAAATGCAAATGTACATGTTTCTCTCCGAATTACCGAATTAGTTTACCGGTTGTTTTAGGTAATCCTATTCTTTTTACCGGTAGTAATCTGTTTTTGGCGTCCTCAAAAACATTTATGAGGACCTCGAAAACAAAATACTTACTGATCAGATAACAATGGTTACATGTATTTCTATTGTATACATGTATATTTTTAGATGAAAAATTGATTATTTAAATCTTCTGTGTATCTTTGTTCCGCACATGAAATGCAAGGTGTTGCTTCATGAGCATTTTATAAGTTAGACATAAGCGTTTTTAAATATTATTTGACATTGAAATCTCGACAATTTCACCCAACAAATAATAGTACTGTAAATGCAAATGTTCTTTTCTGTTTATACACAATGAGATAATTGTAAAGTTGTTCGTGTATATAGATAAGAGCGTGGTACTGTTATACATATTGTTGGGGGGCCTGTCGAGAGCCTCAATGTCTATATATTGACAGTATCCACGCTTCTTTGATTTTTCCAAGCTACAGTTTATAAACTCTTGTTCTCCGGTATTCTGCGGAGCGGCATTTGACGGAAGTTTCTTCTTACAAAAATATCATATATTTTTTAGATGTTATTCATCTATGTTGATTTTCATGGAACTTTAGAAGCTTTATTAAGAAATGGCGATGACTGTTTATTGTCTGGTAACATCTGTCCGGTACGAGATGTTTTTTGCCTTAAATGAACTAAATCAAGGTTTACTTGTTGTAGTAATGTAACGGTACTGATTCCGTTTACCACCAGGGTGTAAAAATTAGCATATAAAGTTTATTGAAAAAAAGTTATTCCGGATTCATTATGTGCGTCCGGATACCAGATTGTACTTGTCTGAAAAAGCAGATCTGGACTATAACCACCGGACATGAAATCAAAATAATTAGATATATGGCGAAGATAGAAATAAAAAACTTATCTATCCTTTTCGGTTCAGAGAAGAGCAGAGCGAAAAAGATGATACTGAAAGGAAAAAGTAAACAGGAAATATTGAAAGAAACCGGATGTACAGTTGCTGTCCGTAACGCAAACCTGGAAATTGAAGAAGGGGAGATGTTCGTTATCATGGGATTGTCCGGTAGTGGAAAGTCTACTTTGTTGCGTTGCATAAACCGGCTGAATGAACCGACAATGGGAGAAATCCGTGTGAACGGGATCGACATAACACGTTCGTCTGATAAGGAATTATTACAGATACGCCGGAAAGAACTGGCTATGGTTTTTCAGCATTTCGGGTTATTACCTCACCGTACGGTATTAAGTAATGTTTCGTTCGGTCTGGAATTGCAAGGTGTTTCTAAAGAAGAACGGGAGAAGAAAGCGCAGGAGAGTATCGAACTGGTCGGTCTGAAAGGTTACGAGAACCAGCGGGTCGATGAACTGTCCGGCGGCATGCAGCAACGTGTCGGCCTGGCCCGTGCACTGGCTAATAATCCGGAAGTCCTTTTGATGGATGAGGCATTTTCTGCATTGGATCCGTTGATCCGTGAACAGATGCAGGATGAATTACTTCTTTTGCAGGAGAAGATGAAGAGGACGATTGTTTTTATTACGCATGACCTGGACGAGGCGATTAAGCTGGGCGACCGTATTGCCATTATGAAAGATGGCGAAGTCGTGCAGGTCGGCACACCGGAAGAGATACTGACTGATCCGGCAAATGCTTACGTAACACGTTTTACAGAAAGTGTGGACCGGGGACGTATCGTAACAGCTTCATCGATAATGCTTAAACAACCGATCGTTGTAAGGATTAAAAGAGACGGTCCGGAAGCGATCTTTCGTAAAATGCGTGAAAAACGATTGTATGCACTGCCTGTTATCGGGAATGACGATCAGTTTATCGGTGAGATACAATATAAAGATGTATTGAAATTGCGGAAAGAGGGAAGCAAGGATGTCAGTTCTATCGTACAGAAAGAAGTGCCTTCTGTCCTTGAAAATACCACAGTGGAAGACATGCTTCCTTTGCTTCCGAAAGTACGGCAGGCTTTACCTGTTGTCAATGAAAAAAATCAGTTGGTGGGTGTTGTCTCTCCTTCCGCCATCATCATTGAAATGACCGGAAAAGACCAGAAAGAAATAGAAGAAATAATTCAAAACGCAATAGATTTATGATTAATATCGGAAAATATATAGAAATCGTCATCAACTGGATGACGGAACACTGGGCACATTTTTTTGATGTCGTCAATAATATTATCGGTGGTTTCATCGAGACCTTTCAGCATGGATTGTTATGGATACCTTTTTACATTATGATTCCGGCCTTAACGGTACTGGCTTGGTATAAAGCCGGTAAAGGGACAGCTGTACTTACGTTGTTGGGACTTTTCCTGATCTACGGGATGGGATTCTGGGAGCAGACGATGCAGACCGTAGCATTGGTTTTATCGTCTACCGTAATTGCCCTCATTCTGGGTGTCCCGCTTGGGATATGGACGGCTCAAAATCGTATTGCCGCCAAAATAATTCGTCCGGTTATGGACCTGATGCAGACAATGCCGGCTTTTGTTTACCTGATCCCGGCTGTCTTGTTCTTCGGGCTGGGACCTGTGCCGGGTGCTTTTGCCACGGTGATATTTGCCATGCCGCCGGTTGTCCGTTTGACGGATTTAGGAATACGGCAGGTTCCGGAGGATATCGTTGAGGCGACCCGCTCATTCGGAGCAACTTCCCGCCAGCTACTTTTCAAAGTACAGCTGCCGTTGGCGTTGCCGACGATTATGACGGGAGTGAATCAAACGATTATGATGGCGTTGTCTATGGTGGTGATTGCCGCAATGATCTCCGCCGGAGGTTTGGGGGAGATCGTATTGAAAGGTATTACCCAGATGAAGATCGGTCTTGGATTTGAAGGCGGTATTGCCGTTGTGATTCTGGCCATTGTACTGGATCGTATAACTCAGGGGTTTGTTCGTAAGAAATAAACCTGCGTGATTAACTGTAAAAAGAAAAATTGTATGAGAAGATTATTTATACTTATCAACCTGATCCTGCTCCTGGCTGTGCTCATGTTCCTTGCCGGTTGCAGTCGTGCCAAAGACCCGAAGGAGATTTCGATCGGCTATGTGAACTGGTCGGAAGGCATCGCCATGAGTTATCTGGCAAAGGCAATGCTGGAGGAACAGGGATATAAAGTGACTTTGAAGAATGCCGATATCGCTCCTATCTTTACCTCCGTAGCTGCCGGTAAAGTCGATCTGTTTCTGGATGCGTGGCTTCCGGATACGCATGTCGACTATATGAAAAAATATGGCGACCGTCTGGAAACGATTGGTGTTCCGTTTGAAAATGCCCGTTTAGGACTGGCTGTTCCGTCTTATGTAACGATCAATACGATAGAAGAACTGAATGCGCACAAAGAACGTTTCAAAAATGAAATTATCGGAATCGATATCGGTGCCAGCCTGATGAACCTGACGGAAAAGGCTGTTGATGAATACGGATTACAACTGGCATTGATGCCATCCAGCGGGCCTACCATGACGGCGTTCCTGCAAAAATCGGTTGAACATAACGACTGGATTGTTGTGACAGGCTGGACACCTCACTGGATGTTTTCCCGTTATGACCTGAAATTTCTGGAAGACAGTAAAGGTGTGTTCGGTAATGCAGAACATATCGAAGCCGTTGCTACTAAAGGCTTTTCCAAAACTCACCCTTACGTTGCGGCTTTCTTTAAAAACTTCAGGTTTACCAATGAACAATTGAGCGAACTGATGGATATAATGGAAGAGTATCCTTTACGTGAATCGGAGGGAGCAAAAGTTTGGCTGCAAAAACATCCCGAAATAGTTGATTTATTTTTACCTTCGCAAACGAATAAATTAACTCAGCTAAACGAATATGAAACAGATCGCGAAAATAGCCTGCCTGTTGTTGGGACTGGCGATAAGCAGTCCTTTTATGAAGGCGGAAAGTAAAAAGAATATGAGCATCGTATTTATAGGAAACAGTATTACCCAGGGAGCGTTAATCGCTACTCCGTCGCATGACGCTCCTCCGGTGAAAGCCGCTTTATACCTGACAAAACAACCGTCGGTCACTTCTGTCAAATATTCCAATCAGGGAGTAAGCGGCTGTACGACTACCGATTATCTGCCGACAACGGAAACACTTTTCCCGAAGGCGAAGGAGGCTGCCGATAAGTTTGCGGACGAGACTTGGGCGACCCTTGTCTTTTCCATCATGTTGGGGACGAACGATAGTGCGATTACAGGTCCGAACGGTGCACCGGCTTCTCCTGAAAAATACGAAGAAAACATGAAAGCTATTATCAACCAGTTACTAGCGTTGTATCCCTGTTGTAAAATCGTTTTGCATCGTCCGGTATGGTACAGTCCGAATACATATAACGGTGCCATGTATCTGAAAGAAGGTTTAAACCGCCTGCAAAGTTATTATCCGGTATTGCAATCGTTGGTCGAAGAGTATGCCAAACGTTTTCCCGGCCAGGTGTTTATGGGAGATACGGAGGCATTCGATTATTTCAAGGCCAATTACCTCACGGATTTAATACCGGAAGAAGGTAATGCCGGTACGTTCTATCTCCATCCGAACGAAAAAGGGGCAGCCATATTGGGGGAATATTGGGGAAAGGCGATATTAAAGGTTGTAGAGTAAATATAGAAATGTTTGAGTTATAGTGACGGGAGTAACTAATTCCCCTCTTGAGAGGGGATAAGGGGTGTGTTAAAGCTCGTTATAGGGCGAAACTATAACACACCCCCTTCCCCCTCTCAAGAGGGGAGCCAGGTACAACCGGTCAATAATCGGATAGTTCATATTTGATAATATCTGAACCAATTATCTCTTACTCAAATGATGATCCATGATTGCCACATGATGTTCACCGTAGAGTTTTAGTTTTTCAACGATGTTTTTGGCGGTTGCTTCTTCTTCCACTTGTTCACGTACAAAACCCCAAAGGAAATCTTGTGTCGCCTTGTCGTTTTCTGCATGTGCGATATCTACCAGTTTGTCGATCAACTCGGAAACATGAACCTCATGCTGGTAAACATGTTCGAATACTTCCAGCGGTGTGCCGAAAGCTGTCGGAACAACATTGATCTGTTCCAGTTTCACCTGTCCGCCACGTTTTACAGAATAATCAATCATTTTATAGGCATGATCGAGTTCTTCTTCCGATTGTTTTTTCATCCAATGGGCGCAACCGTCCAAACCTATTTGAGCAAAATGAATGTACATGGACAGATAGAGATTGGAAGACCACATCTCTGCCTGTATCTGCTCGTTCAGAGCATCGGATAATTTTCTACTTAAAGTCATAGCTGTATGTTTTATAATACGTTTATTGATTTTATTAATAAAACAAACAGTTATGGGATTTGTTCTAATATGTGTTTATTTATTTCGTCTCTCATCGTTTTTATGTAATAAGAAGTTCTTATCTTCGTTTCTATCTAATAAACGTTGAATCAATATGAAAAAGAAAATAGAGTTTCTCATAAACAGGTTGAAACTGGCTGTCAGGAAACATCCGGTGGAAGTTGTGTTGTCAGTCGTTTTCAGTCTGGCAGGATGTGTCTATTTCGAGTATGGATTCGGATATTCTTTTCTGGCGGCGCCGCTGGCTTATTTTCCGGTCTTGTTCCTGATAACCTATATATTGAACGGACTGACCGTACAACACAAACTACGGCCGCTGTATTTTTTATCGGCTTTCTTTTTTATTCCTTTTTTGTGGCTGGACAAGGATGAGATATGGGAACCGACCTATCTGGTTTCATTGATTGTAGTGCAACTCCTCTATCTGGTTAGCGGCTGGAAACGTGATAATGATGAGTTTGTGCGTGTCGGGTTGCGTTATGTGAAGTCTTTATTATCTGCCGGATTACTGGCGGGAATAGCTTATCTGCTGGCAATCTCGATCTTTGCATCCATACAATACATCTTTGAGATATGGGAAAACAGTTACAGGAGTTTCTATACCGACTCGGCTTACCTTCTGTTTATGTGCGGGATGCCTTTGTTGTTCCTCATGTTCAATCAAGAAAGGGAGGAAAAGGAGGAGAGCCGTAACAGGCTGTTTGAAGTGTTGCTGAATTATGTGCTTTCGCCGGCTTTGCTGATCTATGCGGTCATTCTGTATCTTTATTTTATTAAGGTAGCGGTTCTTTGGTCATTGCCGAAAGGGGCGGTGGCTTATATCGTTGTCAGTTTTGTTTCTGTCACTTTTATTCTGAAAGGTTGCCAGGTCTTTCTGACGAAGAGGTATTATGATTGGTTTTATAAACAGGCCAGTTTTGCCGTATTGCCCGCTTTGGCGATGTATTGGGTGGGTGCTTGTTATCGTATCAACGAGTACGGATTTACAGAGCCGCGTGTTTATCTGGTTGTAGTCGGGTTGATACTGACTTGTCTGGCCGTTTTATTCTTTACCAAACAGTCCGGCCGATATCTGTATGCTTCCTGCCTGGCGATCGTCTTCTTGTCGGTGGTTACTTATATACCCGGAATCACGGCAAAAGATATTGAACGGATTTCGCAAACCGGACGGGATAATTACCCTCCGAAAGATAAGAACTCTGACTATCAGGCTTATCTTGAGATTGATAACGGAGAGCCTTTGGATATTTCGGGTTATCAGTTTTTAATGCCGGTTGCCGGATATAAAAATCCAGGTAAAATGTGGACAACGACAGAACGGGATACTTTTTATCTATTCAACCATAAAGGAGATACTATCTATCAGGAGAATTTGACGACATTCTGGAACAACCAGTTGGCAAAAGCCGGGTTGACTCCTTATGATTCTATTCCTGAAACGATGTTCCCTGTTTTACTTGAGTTCGATATGGATTCGGCAAAGTTGGTTTTTAATACGATCAATTTATACCGTAACGCTCCGGACTCTGCTTACCGGATTTCCTACTTTAATCCGAATTATTATCTGAAAAAGAAATAACCGGTCAGGACCTCCAATATCTGCGAGGTCCTGATTATACATAGTTTATTGGCAGAAAAGAATTACCTTTGCAATCTGTTAAGTCATTTCCGGCGCCATATCGGCGGAGAAATGGCAATTGATGGACTGTATATTCAATTACCCGAATCAAAAGAATCTGATGGAAAAGAAAAACAAACAAAGCTTATTTGCCGCCCCCAATGGAAAATCATATCTCATTCCATTCATACTTATCACCAGCCTGTTCCTGTTGTGGGGATTTGCGCATGGTTTACTGGATGTACTGAACAAACATTTCCAGGGCGCTTTCACGATGACGAAGGCGGAGAGCGGCCTGGTGCAGTTTTCCACTTATATCGCTTATTTCCTGATGGCGTTGCCTGCCGGAATGTTTATGAAACGTTACGGTTATAAGAAAGGTATTATTCTGGGCTTGTTACTTTTTGCTGCCGGGGCTTTCGCTTTTATCCCTGCTGCCTTTTTGCATTCTGCGACTCCTTTTCTGGTCGCTTTATTTATCATTGCCTGCGGGTTGTGTATTCTTGAGACGGCTGCCAATCCTTATTCGACTATTCTGGGACCGACGGAGTCGGGTGCGCAGCGTTTGAACTTGTCGCAATCGTTTAACGGGTTGGGCTGGATACTTGGTCCGCTGGTTGGCGGAGCTTTAATCTTCGGAGGTGCGCAGGATGACCCGTTTACCCTGACGAAACCTTATATTCTTGTGGGCGGTATTGTTTTATTGGTAGCTATCCTTTTCTTTTTCACTCGTTTGCCGGAGATAAAGGTAGAGGAACAGAAGGAAAATAGACTTGATACAAAACTCCCCTCCACTTCGATGTGGAGGCACGGGCAGTTTGTACGGGCGGTGATAGCGCAGTTCTGTTATTGTGCGGCGCAAACCGGAATCTTTAGTTTCTTTATTAATTATGTCACGGAACTCGACCCGCAGATGACGAATATCGAAGCCTCGCGGATACTTGCGTTTGGCGGAATGGCTTTATTCATGATTGGCCGCCTTTCCGGAAGTTTTACGATGAAATGGATGGCTCCGGGGAAATTGCTGACCTGGTTTGCTTTGGCAGATGCCATCTGTATGGCGTTGGTAATTGTTTCTGCCGGAACGATATCTTTGTATGCGTTGTATATTTCATTCTTCTTCATGTCCATCATGTTTCCGACAATCTTTGCGTTAGGTCTGGAAGGGATGGGCGCTTATACCAAAAAGACATCTTCCTATATCGTGATGGGAGTGGCCGGTGGCGCTTTCAGCCCGATGCTGATGGGATATATCGGGGAAAACAATATGGCAATCGGATTCTTTGTGCCGTTGATTGCATTTCTGTATATTCTGTATTTTGCAATAAGATGTAAGAAGTAGAATTATCTTTAATTCTACTATCATACTATCACTGGTTGATATAAATGTGTGATTATAAGCATTCTAATCTATGATAGTAGGTGTTTTTAACTATCATTTATCTATCATACAACCATCATTTTAACTCTATTTTAACTAAGCAGCCATCTTTTTGACCTTAAAAAGATGACTGCCCGGTTACATGCTGTCTCTCATAATTCGTTAGTCTACTACTTTTTTATCCCAAAACAATGACTTAATTTCGCCCGAATGCAGACTTTTTGTTGCCGGGATGCCCATCTTACCCTGTTTTACATCCCCATCCTGACGATGCGAACACCCGGGTGTCGAAGGTGTCAAGACCCGGGTGTCAAACAATATATGTTACTATGTTGTTGATTTTTAGCTATATATTTATCCAAAAGAAGACGTTTCCTATCTTACTTTTTAAGCGGGTATGATAGTTGTATGATAGATATATGATAGTTAAAAGCACCTACTGTCATAAGATAGAGTGTTGATAACTATGTATTTATACAAAATATGATAGTATGATAGTAGATGATAAATATTTA
>NZ_QSDP01000072.1:0-31798 GCF_003463685.1 Parabacteroides sp. AM58-2XD | reverse complement strand
CCGGTGTGCCTTTCACCACGCTTGTCGTAGTCAGATTGTCCACATCGCGGAAGTCCTGAAGCTGGTTCGACGCCGTGGAGACCGACCATTGCAGGGCGCCGTGCGGGCCAGGGCCGGGACCGGGGTCTTCGCAGTCTGTGATGACGATGGTGTGCCGGTAGGGCGAGTCGTTATAATCGTATGTCTCGACGATCTTGTTCCCATACAGGTCATACAATGTCAACTTGGTGACAGTGTAGACATATGTGCCGATTTCCGTATGTGCTTCGCGGTTGTTGAAATTATGACGTTCGGTCTTGACGATCGGATTCATGCCATAATAATGTTCCGCCGGAGTCACGGAGTATTCAACATCCCAACGTTCAAAGACGATGTCGTCGTGTCCGATCGGGCGGATTTGTACAAAGACAGGAGTTCCATAATTTACGGACGTTGTTGTCTGGTCGTCCACGTCACGGAAGTTAGATTGCTCGTGGGTGGCGGTCGATACCGACCATTGCAAAGCCGGTATTTTAGCTATTGGCTTCGCCTGGATGATCACGGTGTGGGTACAAGTAGCGTTACGATAGATATAAGTGGCAACCTCTACCCCATCCTTGTAGAGGATCAGTTTGCTTACATTATAATAATAGGTTCCTTCCAGCGTATGAGCTTCCCCTTTGTTGAAATCGTAGCGAAGATTTTTTGCGATTGATTCTTCCATCGGATAGTGGTAGTCTGCCGGCGTTGCGGTGTATTCGATGGACCAGCGGTCATAATCTATGTAGTCAAGTTCTATCGGTCTGATCTGGACGTAAACGGGAGTTCCAACCATCACAGAGGTGGTAGAGTTGTTCTCCACATCGTTGAATTCAAATATCTCCGGAGTTGTTTTAGAGACTGACCATTGCAGCTTCAGGGTAGAGTTGGGTTCCCACTGGGCGTACAGGTCGGTATTTTCTGTAATCGTGAAAGTCGCCCCGGCTGGTATGCCGTACCTGTGCCGTCAGCATTCGTCGTCCATCTCAGGAAAATATGGTTCGGACGAATGGGCAAGGCGGTTGCCGGATAGGTGGCGACGGTTACTTTTCCCTCATCATATGAATGCTTATAGGTTTTGTCGGGCTCGAAATTTGAATGATAGGTTACTTCCAAGGCATTTTCTTTCCATATGGCTTTATACATCGCATTCTTCGTCACGGCGGCCGAGCTGACCCAATCTTTTTCTTCCGCATCATCCGTTACCCATTTAACGAACGTCTTACCTTCGGGATGCACCAATTTGTCCGGAGCTGTTGGAGGACTGGATACTTTACCTCCGTTATTGATAACCTTGTAATAATAGGAGGTCTTGCCATCTTCCAGGTTGTAATAATCAGCACCGGCGTAGGTATTGGCCTCCAGACCGGTCCAGTTTCCGCCATTGGCATTAAAACGTACCCAGAGAATTTCGACAGCGCCCGAATCCGAAAAGCCATCACTGGCCGTAATACGGGGATTGCCGTTCTGGTCTTTGCCCATCAGTTCACTCAAAGTAGAGTTATCGACAGTATCATCGGCAAGACCACTTGGCTGTATGTCGGCCAGGCTCTTGTCATTCGGCAGGATCGGTATCGTTTTAATAACACTGTAAAAAGCATCGTTCGCAGTATCCCATCTCGGATCGCCAGCCTTTTTGTTGCCGTAGGCGATAGGTTTAGGATCGGCTATGCCAAAGATATCTTCCAGTTTTTTTTCGACAATATTTGTGCCTGTTTTGGAAGTCCATGAGGTAGATGTTATCGCCGGATATAAATCAATATAGTTGTTATTCAGCGTATAGGAATTCTGATTTCCGCTAATAATATTATTCTTTAAGGAGGCTTTAGCACTGCCGGCAAGTGAAATTCCACCACCAGCATTTCCCAAAGAAGCCGTTCCTTTCAAAGCATTATTCTTGATAACAGTGTTATTTTCGAATACAGCCGTCGCTTTGGTATCGACTTCAACTGCACCACCTCCGTCTGTACCATCTGCAACATACGTACCTTTTCGCTGTTCCCCTCTTGCCACATTACCATAAAATGTATTATTCTTCACCTGCGCATTCAGCAGGTATTGGCCGACAAGAGCAATCGCACCACCCTCATCGAAAGCGGTATTCTCTATAAACGTACTATTTGTTATTTCGACTGCCGGTTTGTTCGGGTAACTTCCTCCTCCATTATGTACATAAAAATAGAGAGCACCTCCATCGGCTGTGTTCCCCAGTTCGCCATAGGAGTCTACCTCATTTCCAACAAACTCACAATTATCTACTATAAACTTCTCAGGATAAGCATCTTTCAATGAGATGACACCACCACCGGCAGCGCCATCTTTTACTGCTGTATTATTCGTATTCTTGTAGAAGCGGCTATTCTTAAAGGAAATAAGATCGGCAATATTCACTGTTACATAAATAATCGCTGAGGCATTCGCCCAAGCACCTTTGGCATAATTATAAGCGAATGTACAGTTTTCCACTTCATAAGAAGTACTTCCCCGCGTATAAATAACTGCCCCACCATTAAACGAATTAGTTATACCTAAAGAGATAAACGATGATTCCTTGATCGTTACTTTCTTGGAAGACACATTTACACCGGCTCCCGGTGGTCTCATTTTAGAAAAAAGACAATTAATTATCTTTAATTCTCCAGGGAAACTACCGGTTACTCCTCCTCCAATATTCGAAGCATCCGGATTCCAGTCTTTTGGAAATTCTCCACCTACCAATTCCGAGTCTTTTACTAATCCGGTAAGAGTCAGGTTTTGAATAGTCAATGTTCCCTCTCCTGATCCGTTGGCTGTAAAATGCTGTTTGTCTAAAGCAGCTTTCAGGGTTTGATTTGCCCCGTCAATAGTGATCTTTGCAGACGAATTGATTGTCAAATCAATAGAAGAAGCCTGCGTGTTAAAGTCCTCCACAAAATCCGCAGTCAGCACAAACACACTATTCTCAACAGCAGTACTGACTTTCGTTTTTAACTCTGCTACCGTATTCACTTCAACCGACGTTTGGGCTATTGCAGGCAACGTCGCCCATAATAGCAACAGAAATAGAACATGTACGATCTTTTTCATAATACATTTACTCATAATTCTAATAAAATAAAGTTCAAAATATCTTCATCCCAAAATCAAAAGGGAATCATCTCCACTCTCTACCGACAGTTAAAAACCATTATCAAATCGAGGCAAATTTATAAATTAAGAATTGTATTGAGCATTAATTTTAATACATTAACTCAGCTTTGAAATACAATGGCAGCATGCTTTACATATCCGCCATTTATGTTTACAAAAAGAACGAAACAACCATGACAACAGGCTCAAAAATTCAATATATGTAATATATTTACATAAAATTTCACTTATAAAAACAAAAGAGACTGCCCCTTTCGAAACAGTCTCTTCCAACAATGTATTTATTATAGACTTAGAACGTCACATCTATCCCTCCCATAAATACCGCTTTCGGCATCGGATAACCTTCGTTAATAGAATATCGGGTAGCCGTCAGATTCTCTCCTTTCACAAACAGTTTCAATCCTTTAGCCTGCGAACCGAAACGGTAAGAAGCACGGGCATTCAATACGGTATAATCTTCTTTCTTATTTTCTTCAGGCTTTTTGATACATATGTATACAGGTCAAAAATAGACTGCACACTCAAATTAAAGGTAAAACGTCCTGGCATATACGTGGCACCAGCATAGAACTTATGTGCCGGAGCCGCCACAATTTCTTTATTCAGATACAGATAACTGTAATTCATATCCAAGTTCAGATTGTTTAGAATCTGATATCCCGCTTCAAACTCAATCCCTTTATTATAAAAACGTTCAATATTCGACAACTGCCCGTTCACCGCCGTAATCATATCTTTCCCTTCAATATAAAAAGCCGTTAGTTCAGCATGCAAACGATTGTCCAAAAAGTACTGCCCCACAGACAGTTCATAACTCAGCATGCTTTCCGGTTTCAAATCCGGATTCGCCTTTGAATAAGGGAGATAAGATATATACAACTCACGCAGTGTCGGACTTCTATATCCTTTCGAAAAAGAACCTTTGATCGTATTGCCCTCAAACGGACGAATCGCAAAACCGGCCTGTGGAACCCATTCGCCTCCATAAGCGCTACTATGTTCGTAACGTACGCCGGCATTCAGGCTCAAAATATCGAAAAGATCCTGCTGCATAATTGCATAACCGGCTACTTCATTGACAGATTTCTTAACAATTTCTCCGACCGGCCCGTTAATCGTATCATTCCAGGCATGCCCTCCCCAATTCTTATAATCGACACCAGCGGTAAATGTATTTCCCTCCACTAAACGGAAAGACTGGTATAACTGAACACCGGTATTATGATCATCCGAATAAAACAGGAATGAGCGCGGGTCGGCATTAACGGCATGGCCGTCATTTATCTTATGGTGTCCCCAGTTATAGAAAACACGTAATGCTCCGCTAGACTTCTCATGATGGTTCTCCAAAGCGAAAGATGTTGTTCCACGAAGAATATGCATGACATGATCCAGCAACGGACTGGTTATCGCACCCGGATCTTCCGTATTATATTTAGCTAAGCTCAAATTTCCAGTTACTTTATATTGGTTATTGATCCGGTATCCCAAATTAGCAAAACCATTTGTAATATCAAATTTGGAATCAGGTCGGTGACCATCTGAACGGTCGTGGTTCACAGAAACGAAACTACTGAAATTTCCGATGTTATAGCCATTATTAATCATGTACTTCTGCGTATTGTACGAACCAAACATAACACGTGCCTGCGTACGACGACCTTCCTGCTTATGCTGGCGGGTGATAATGTTGACTACTCCCCCCATCGCATTTGAACCGTATAATAACGAACCCGGTCCACGGATCACCTCAACCCGTTCAATATCAGAAGCAACGTATGTGTCAGGCAACGAATGTCCAAAAACGCCAGCCCATTGCGGCTGTCCGTCAAACAACATCAACACTTTATTCCCTTGGCCTACTCCACGAATATTTACCGTACCGGCCGACCCGTTTGAAACACCAAATCCAGTAATCCCCTTTTCCGTTACAAACAATCCGGGAACACGCTCCGATAACACCGGTAACAAAGCTGACTCACTGCTAGCCTCTATCTGATTCCGGTCTATCACTGAAATAGTAAGGGGAACACTATTCCGGTTTACCTGTATCTTATTTGCAGAAATCACTACACCCTGCAAATTGATCAGACTATCTATTCCCATCGGTTCACCCGTTTCGACCGGCTCAACCGGCCCGGAGGCAAAGACTGCCGAACCCGCCAGCAATCCTGAAATAAGTAAAAATCCTTTCTTCATCATTTATTCTTGTATAACATTTGTCATCTGTTTCCTCACCCAAGGTAACACCTATTTTAATAATCGTGTTACCCAACCGGCAAAAAAATAGGCTTAATCCGCCCGGCTCATCACCAATTTACCATGTTTAATTCCCTTTATAGCAGTCAGTTTATCAGCCAATTCCGTCAAACGATGGGCCGTACCCATCACAGTTTCGATGTGCAGACAGAAATGCTGATTGATATAATACTGGGAAGACGAGAGTATCACGTCCTGATAGTCTTGCTCGATACCGACAATCTTGGAAGCTATCGCTTTCTTCTCCTGGTCGTACATTATTATAATAGTACCGGCAACGATATGGTTACACTGCCATTTCCTTTCGGCCACGTTCTTTTCTATCAGGAACCGGATGGCCTGCGAACGGTTGGCGAAGCCATTTTCGTCCACATACTTATCCAACGATTCCAACAGATTGTCTTCCAGAGAGACACCAAAACGTTTTATTGCCATATAGTGTTTCATTTATTTCGAGCGGTAAATATACTATTTATTACCGGTACAAAGGTAGTTTGGCAAAAAAGAAATAATGTAATATAAATTACAGATATTATTACCTAGATTACTGATTATACAAAAAAACGGAAGCTGCACCCACTGCAACTTCCGTTCTAACGTTTTTAATCCTCTACTTAAATCTAATAACTGTATATCATTTAAAAGTTTCTTCCGGTATCCCACCACAGACGGGTTCCGCAATTGTCGGTACCACCCAATGCCTTTGTTAAAGCAGCATACTGTTCGGGGTTCGCAGTCTTGATACCCACAAAGAAATTCAACCGGCGCGGGCCCAGATTCGTATCGATTGTACCCTGGCTGTCGTTCACCACAACCGGGAACAGCTTAGGATAGCCGGTACGTCTTTGTTCAGCCCAAGCCTCGCAGCCTTCGGGATAGCAGGCAATCCATTTCTGGGTAATAATCTTTTCAAGTTTTTCTTCGTTTGAAGCAGCGTTGTCCCATGCAGGAGTTACCTGGCTCATAGCTTCTACATTGAAAGCAGCATTGAAAGCATCCTGATAGCCTTTCGGTGTTTTCGTACTTTCCAGATATACAGCAACATCTTTAGCTTCCCATTGTGCAAAAGAGGCTTTAACACCGTTTTCATAACAAGAACCCGGATTCTCGGAAGACCAACCTCTCAAAGCGGCTTCTGCCCGTAAGAACCACACTTCGGCTGCCGTCATCAAGATAGCATTAGACGTTTGTGCAATCGTACTTTTCGAATGCTTGCTGTAATTTTTATGGTTGAAACCTGTTCCCTGGCGGATTCCTTTATAAGTTCCCTTCACCGGAATAATTTCAGTACCTTCGCCTCCTGCCGCTCTATCAAAATACTTCGGCAAGCGAGGGTCATCATAACCACCCAAATAAGATTCCATGTTCGCATTCAGAAATACTTCACCCCAGCCTTTATTGATTTCACCAAACGGATTATTATAACCGGTTCCGTCGGTAGAAACAGCCACGATATCGTTATCTTCTTCCAACAAACCTCCTGCATCCGTCAAGCTTCCTGGCTTCTGAGGCTGCCAGTACGGGGTCGGCCATGACAATACGGATAGCGAGACGGAGGCGCAACGAATTGGCAAACCGTATCCATTCGGCATAGGTACGTTTGCCCTGCGGCATCAGGATATCAAATTTGGCAAAGTTTTCCACATCCGGATTTGCTTCCATATAGGCACGTACCATACCGATTCCGGTATCCAGGTCTTCGAAGAATGCCTTATAGGCCTCAGCCTGTGTATCCGGCATGGAACCGGTCTTCGAACCAAACTGTGTATAGACGACAGGACCGTATAAATCAGACACACGATGCATCAATTCAACCTTCAGTATCTGAGTAATACCATAAAAAGAAGGATAGTCTTTTTCCGTCAAATCCTCGGATTTCTGAATCTCGGTCATGATATATCCGTAGGTATTTTCCCAAAACGAACCGTTCCATCCGTCCTGCATATTATAGGTTGTGTTCGCACGCCCTTCATTAAACGGATTGAAATCATGCACATAACCGGAAAACATATCGGCACCCAGGTTCTGCATCACCTGGAACGGCCAGTTTTTACCTCCACCCCAGTCGTAATTGAAATAAATCCCCTGCTGGACTACTCCCAAAGGAATACCATATTTATTGAACTCCTGCTCTTTTGACTGATCCGGAAAACCGGCCTGGTTCGTATTATAAGATTCAAAATCATCCGTACAAGCAGTAAAACTTATCAATCCGCCGAGAAAGATCGCGGCTATATATTTATAATTCTTTTTCATAATATACTGTCTTTATTAGAATGTAAATTTAACATTGAAACCTAAACTTCTGGTAGTCGGCATACCAAATACATCGATACCCTGGTTGTCGTTGCCTGTTGAAAGGACTGCATCCGGATCGAAAGGAGCCGATTTATGGAAGAAGAACAAGTTACGACCAACAAACGATACCTGTGCATCCTGGAAAACCTTCGTTTTCTCCATCAACTTTTTCGGGAATGTATAACCTAAAGAGAGTTCACGCAAACGGATGTTTGTTGCACTATACATATAATATTCCGTACAGCCGTTACGACCACTGACAGCCGTATAGAATTTTTGCGGATTAACATGCGTACCTTCCAGGTCAACATATTCGGCGTTACGTGCGGCGGCTGATTCAACGCTCACACCCTTTTGGTCCATATCGGCCTGTGTCTGCGATAAAACATCACCACCAAAGCGGCCGTCAATCAGGAAGTAGAGGCTGAATCCTTTATAAGTAAAGGTATTCCCCCAACCCAACATAAAGTCAGGACTACTATTACCTACCTTGATTGTATTACCCGAACCGACTACGTTAGGAACCAAATCGCCATCCTCATCCTTTGAGAAAACAATTTCACCTGTCTTTTCATCACGTTCGAATGCCTTACCATAGATATCACCCAGCGCACCACCTTCTACAAGGCGCATGGAGTAGGAAGAAGAGAAACCTTCGTCGCCATAGACAAATGTCTTCAGGTCAGGATGAAGTTCGATCACTTTGTTCTTATTCGTCGAGAAGTTAAATGAAGTCTTCCAGCGGAAATCGTTTGTCATCACCGGAGTGATACCCAAGCTGATCTCAACACCCTGGTTCTGGATGTTACCGGCATTCACATAGTAATACTTATAAGCTGCACCGGCAGAAGAAGGCAATGTAAACAGCTGGTTTTTCGTGTTTGTCTTATAGTAAGTAAAATCGAGGTCCAACCGATAGTCGAAGAATTTCCATTCCGTACCAACTTCCCATGAAGTACTCATTTCAGGTTTCAGTTCATCGAACGGAGCCTTTGAATTTGTCTGGATAGCCCCACCAGCCACAATCAGGTCGTTGCTTCCGTCTATCGGGTTGCTGATGAAAAGTGGCAGGTCATTACCTACTTTACTCCACGAACCTCTAACCTTACCGAAGTTGATCCATTCCGGCATAGTCAGCGAGTTATTGATAATCCATGACAAGCGACCGACGGATAGAAGAAACTGCTGTGTTTCGTATAAGCCAACGTCGACGACCAGTCGTTACGGGCGGTCAGATCCAGGTATAAACTTTCTTTCCATCCCAGCTGGGCGGTTGCAAAGATAGACTGCATCACACGTTTCTGATCGATCTGCTGGTCGATATAAGAAGCCGTAGACATGATGATGTTAGCTACCGAGAACTGGTTCGGATAATACAAGGAAGCAGTCTTTGAATCCAGCCTCAGAGAGTTGACTGTCGTACTATTAATACTACCACCAATGGCACCTGTCAGAGCAAAGTCGTCCCATTTCTTATTAAACATAGCCATGAAGTCACCATAATACAAAGTTTCCGTATGATTCAGGTCTATATAACGGCCGTTTGATCCGGCAATAGCCGGTGCAGTCGATGCATACATCTTCTGGTTATATGTATCGTGTGTATAATCGACTGTTCCACGAGCTTGCAGGCTCAACCAATCTGTAATCTTCAGGCTGGCTGTCAAAGAGGTGATGGCACGAGTACGTTTGTCGTTACTTTTAATACGGTTGGTAATCCAGTATGGATTCTGTTCCATATCACGTTCGGCATCTGTGTACCAGTTTTGTTCCATCAGGTTGCGGGTGTCGTTGAAAGTCTCAAAGTTCGTGCGGTACTCACCAATATTCTCGCCACGCGGAAAACGGTAAAGGCCTACCAACGGGTTCATATAGTAACCTCCGGAAGCCGGACGGTTCTTGATACTCTGCGACATCAGGTTCACGTTGGCATCCAGTTTCAGGTAATCATCAAAGAAACTGGCGGTTTCACGGAAATTCAGGTTATGCTTCTGCATCTTATTATGCTCCACGATGCCTTTGGCTGTTGTGTTAGCATAAGAGAAATAAGTCTGCATCTTTTCGTTACCGGTAGTGAGAGAGAGAGAGTTGATGGCAGTCACTCCATTCTGGAAGAAGTCACCGACATTGTCATAAGCAGTCAGATTCCCTTTCGGTCCCCAACTAGTCTTCGTTTCCTTGTCCATCCCATATTCATTCTGAAATTCCGGCAAGCTCATGGCATGATCAACTGTCAGGTTGGAAGAGAAAGTGATCTTCTGTACGCCTGCTTTACCTTTTTTTGTTGTAATCAGGATGACACCATTGGCAGCCTGCGAACCGTAAAGAGCGGCAGCGGAAGCTCCTTTCAGAATACTCATGCTTTCGATATCGTCCGGATTGAGGTTGGAAATACCATCGCCACCATCACGGTTACCGGCATCTGCCGTACCACCGATTGCACTGACAGCCTGTTCGTTGCTGCTATTCAGCATCGGCACACCGTCGATTACATATAAAGGTTGGTTGTTTCCGCTTACCGAACGGTTACCACGGATAGAGACTTTGGCTGAACCACCCAATCCGGAAGAACTTTTGTTGATCTGAACACCGGCAGTCTTACCAGCCAAAGCGTTGATCATATTCGGATCTTTTGCACGTGTCAACTCATCGCCACCCACCTGCTGGGTTGAATAAGTAAGGGAGGCCTCTTTCTTTTTGATACCCAAAGCCGTGACTACCACTTCTTCGATATTCTGGGTATCTTCTGCCAGCTGTACATTCAGAGAGGACTGGCCGGCATATTTGATTTCCTGCGGGTTATATCCGATATAAGATATAACGATAACGGAATTTTCGGGAACGGTCAATGTAAATTTACCATCAATATCGGTAATCGTACCGTTGGTTGTACCTTTTTGCAGCACGTTGGCACCGATGATCGGTTCACCTGTCTTATCGGAAACAACACCTGTTACCGTCTTTCCGGCCTGTTGCATGATCGCTTCCTTCTTATTAAGGATAATTTTTGTGTTTACTACCGTATAAGCGATATCGGAATCACCGAACAGTTTGTTTAATACATCGAAGATGTTCTTTTCGTCTACTTTTACAGATACTTTACGACTGGTGTTTACAATGTTGGCATCATAGATAAACGAGAAATCCGTTTCATTTTCAACAGCTTCGAGCACACTGGCGATCGTACTGTTCGACATATCCAGCGAAAGCGTAGCATTTTGTGCATACGTATTACCCGCTACTGCGATTCCAAGACTAAGGAAAAAGAATACAACGCTCAATCTCATAACTAATGGTATTTTTCGGAAGAGAGAATAACTTTTCTTACCGATAATTTCTAAGGTTACAATTTTATTCATAATTTTGTGATGCTTATTATTTAATATAAAGTTAACTATAGCTGCGTCAACAGCTTGGACTTTTACATGCGGGAAGATGCGTCAACATCTTTCTGCATGTTTTTTGGACTCTTTTTTACTTCCACATAGGCATTCTGATTTAATAAGGTTCTACACTATTATTTTATTCTTTCGATATTTCTATAACAGACATTTCCAAACGATTATCATTCGTTATGATCGGCTTATCAATCTTAAACTTGATATCCGAGGCGAGCTTGATATATTCCATGACCTGCGGCAATTGCTCATCTTTAAACCTTGCGGTAATGATGGCATTCAGTACATCCTGGTCTTTCACATTAAATTGTACGTTATAATGGCGTCGCAACGTCTTCAACACTTGCCCCATCGGAGTATTTTTGAAAATGATCTCACCATTACGCCAGGCTACATTATTATCAGCGTTGACCGAAGTGATAGATAATTTCCCTCCTACTCTCGTAAAATCCGCTTTCTCGTCAGGTTTCAGAATCTGATGAACGATTTTACCTCCTGTCTGTGCAATATTCAGTTGCACAGAGCCTTCCACCAAGGTTGTGGAAACAACATCGTCATCATTATAGGCAGATACATCAAAACGTGTACCGAGCACTTTCACCGAATAGATTGGATCGACTTTCACGATGAAAGGCTTTTCCGGATTCTTCGTCACTTCGAAATAGCCTTGCCCGATCAGTTCAACCTGCCGGCACTCAGGCCAGAAATTTTCAGGATACTTCAAAGAACTTCCGGCATTCAACCAAACTTTCGATCCGTCAGGCAATTCAAAAGTCGAAACCACTCCGGGATTGGTGCGCACTTCTACCATGCGCACCTTCTCTTTACCCGTCTGCATAAAGAAATAGGCAGATAAAACTAATACCGGAATGAACAGTATCGCTGCAACTCTTTGCATAAACTGTAGGGAGCGACGGAAACTAACTTTTTTATTTTGTTTACGTACTCTCGATTTGAAACGGACCAAAGCCATTTCGGGATCGACCGATTCCATTACCCGCAAACGGTCAGTCACCTGCAAGGTGAAATAGACCTGTTCCAGTAATTTCTCGTTCTCGGGCGACTCGGCAGCCCAGTCGTCAACCAGGGTACGCTCCTCGTCAGTCAATGTTCCGTCGAGATATTTTATCAGTATGTTTTCGTCTACTATCATTTTTTTCCTGTTTCTATAATTAATACAATTCAGAAAAAAGATATACTAAACGAAAATGTGATTTTTTTAGAAAAAGTTCAAAATCTTTTCCTGCTCCTCGATTGTTATCTAATAAACAGATAGTTATAATAAATAAAAAGCATATGAAAAAGATTGTTTTACTTCGCCACGGCGAAAGCGCATGGAACAAAGAAAACCGTTTTACGGGTTGGACGGACGTTGATCTGACAGAAAAAGGGATTGAAGAAGCATATAAAGCAGGTGAATTGCTAAGAAAAGAAGGATATGTGTTCGATAAAGCATACACCTCCTACCTGAAACGTGCCGTCAAAACATTAAATTGCGTACTCGACCGCATGGACCAGGATTGGATTCCGGTAGAGAAAAGCTGGCGTTTGAACGAAAAACATTACGGAGCCTTACAAGGTCTCAACAAAAGCGAGACAGCCGAAAAATATGGTGATGAACAGGTCCTGATCTGGCGCAGAAGTTACGATGTGGCTCCGCATGCGTTGAAAGAGGACGATCCGCGTAACCCCCGATTCGAAATACGTTATAAAGATGTACCCGATGCCGAATTGCCACGTACGGAATCACTGAAAGATACTGTCGAACGCATCCTCCCTTATTGGAAAGACGTCATTTTTCCTTCGCTCGAAACTGCCGACCAGATTTTAGTGACAGCCCACGGCAACAGCCTGAGAGGTATTATTAAATATGTACGTAACATACCGGATGAAGAGATCGTACACCTGAATCTTCCAACAGCAGTCCCTTACGTACTCGAATTCGATGACGACCTGAATCTTGTAAAAGATTATTTCCTGGGTGATCCGGAAGAGATCAAAAAACTGATGGAAGCAGTTGCCAACCAGGGAAAAAAAACAAAGAAATAATTATTTATCATAGCTGACGCCCGGAAATATTTCACAAAAACCCGGGCGTTAATTGTTAATTCTTAAAATATTTGTTTAAGTTTGCACTATATCAAAACATTCATATCAGTGATAACAAGCAATGAAGAGACCTTAAATAGACTTAAAGCCGGTGACGAGAGTGTATTCGATGCGGTCTACAAACAATATTATAAAGGGTTATGCGCCTTCGCCTCCCAATATGTAGCCGAGACGGAAACGGAAGAAATCGTACAGGAAGTGATGATGTGGCTTTGGGAAAACCGCGCGATGCTGGTTCCTCAAATGTCCCTCAAATCATTGCTGTTTACTATTGTCAAAAATAAATGCCTGAATAATATAACCCACAATCAAATCAAACAACGGGTACACGAAAAGTTGTATGCCAAATTTGAAAATCAATTCGAAGATCCGGATTTTTATATAGAAGGAGAATTGATCGCCTTGGCAACCAAGGCGATCAGGAGCTCCCTGAAGAATACCGGAAAGCATTCGAAATGAATCGTTTCGGACATCTAACCTACAACGAAATAGCCGAGCGTACCGGTGTATCACCCAAAACCATCGCTTACCGCATATCACAGTCTTTGAAAATACTACGCACGGAACTGAAAGAGTACATGCCGCTATTTCTAGCTCTCTTACATTGACAACATAGCAATATCGACATTTTGTCCACAAAGCTATCATTTACATTTTAACGCAAATAGCTTCTCATTTTAAACAAAACGATACGTTAAAAAATATTACCCGCTGGGGTATTTTATTTTACCCGGTATATTAATCCGATTTACCCGGTTGGGTAGTGTCATTTTGATAATCGGAAAAACGGAGAATATGACAGGACAATCTTAATCCATCCTTAAACAAAAATAAATGAATCATGTTTAAATAATAAAGTGTCCTCTTTATAAAAAACAACTTAAAATATAACAGTATATGAAACGTACATTTTTAATGATAGCATTTGCCTCACTGGCAACTATCGCATATAGTCAAACCGACGATAAAGGTTACGAAGAAGGGAAATATGTATTGAAAGGCGTATCAGGCCTCAACCTGTCGCAAACGGCAATGACCAACTGGTCGGCCGGAGGCGAAAACTCGGTAGCCGGAAATGCCTACCTGAACGGTTCGCTGACACATAAAAACGGGAACTGGCTCTGGGTGACCAACCTGGTTCTCGATTACGGACTGACAAAAACCAAATCGCAGGGGATGCGCAAGAGCACCGATAAGATCGGACTTTCCACCCAGCTGGGCTATTCAACGAACAATGTCTGGTTCTATACACTAATGGGCGACCTGAACACACAGTTTGCCAAAGGATACAATTATCCGGACAAGGAACATTATATCTCCAACTTTTTCGCGCCGGCCTATTCCAACGTCTCGCTGGGTATGGAATACCGCCCGAAAAGCAATTATTCGATCTACCTCTCTCCCGTTTCAGCAAAAATGACTTTTGTTGAGGACGATTACCTGTCCGATCTGGGCGCATTCGGTGTCGATCCGGGTGACCGTTTCAAGATCGAATGTGGCGCTTACCTCAAAGCCCGTGCAGAAATGCCGGTGATGGAGAACGTAAGCCTGATCACTACAGCCGATTTTTTCACTCCGTATAGTAATCAGTTCGGAAACATCGATGTCAACTGGGACATGCTCATTAGTATGAAGATCAACAAATTCCTGTCGGCTACGCTTAACACGACACTGAAATACGATAACGACGTGAAAACCTTCGATGACAACGGTACGAAACATGGGGCAAAAGTACAGTTCAAAGAGATACTCGGCGTAGGTCTTGCCTATAATTTTTAGGAATAGAAAGGAGACTGCCTGTGTTTTTAAGAAAAAACCTTCCGCAATCGGTTGCAGTATCCAAAAGAAAGGAGTAAATTTGCACGTCGAAAACAAATATGATTAGAAATGATCGATAAAATTAAGGCTCTGCTTCAGGAAGTAGAGAATATGAAGGCTGCAAATGCCGAAGAGCTGGAAGCTTTACGCATCAAATACCTCAGCAAGAAAGGAGAAATTTCTGCGCTGATGAATGATTTCCGCAACGTTGCGGCTGATCAGAAGCGTGAAGTGGGTAAATTCCTCAACGAGCTGAAAGAAGCTACTCAAAATAAAATCAACGAACTGAAAGAAGGTTTCGACAATGTACAGACCGGAAACGATGACATTGACCTGACGCGTACATCTTATCCTATCGAACTCGGCACACGCCACCCGCTTTCAATCGTTAAAAAGGAAATCTGCGACATCTTCGGACGTCTGGGATTCAGCATCGCTGAAGGTCCCGAAATCGAAGACGACTGGCATGTTTTCTCTTCTTTGAATTTTGCCGAAGACCATCCAGCACGTGATATGCAGGATACGTTCTTCATACAACATAATCCTGACGTGTTATTGCGAACACATACATCATCGGTACAGACCCGTGTGATGGAGACTCAGGAGCCTCCTATCCGCATCATCTGCCCCGGACGTGTATATCGTAATGAAGCTATTTCTTATCGCGCACACTGTTTCTTCCACCAGGTAGAAGCCCTGTATGTCGACAAGAATGTCTCATTCGCCGACCTGAAACAGGCATTGCTTTTCTTTGCAAAAGAAATGTTCGGTCCGGAAACGAAAATACGTTTACGCCCCTCCTACTTCCCGTTCACAGAGCCATCTGCTGAGATGGATATTTCCTGTAACCTGTGTGGCGGTAAAGGATGTGCATTCTGTAAACATACCGGTTGGGTAGAAATACTCGGTTGCGGTATGGTAGACCCGAATGTACTCGAAAATTGCGGTATCGACAGCAATGTTTATACCGGATATGCACTGGGAATGGGTATCGAACGTATTACAAACCTGAAATACCAAGTTAAAGACCTACGAATGTTCTCAGAAAACGATGTTCGTTTCCTGAAACAATTCGAATCAGCCAATTAAATTGAAAACCTAAATCATTTACCATCTTCCCCGGGCCTTTAACCAGCCCGGGGGAAACACACAAGGAGGATGAAATATGATAAAGGTTTTAATTTTAATTACAGGAGGAGCAATCGGATCGGCACTGCGTTATGGAGTTTCCATGTGGGTGCAGCGTTCGTTGCAGTACTCCTTTCCCTTTGGAATACTATCCGTTAATATAATCGGCTCTTTTCTGATCGGCTTCTGCTGGAGTCTTGCCGAAAATTATAACTTCTCAGCCAACACAAGGGCATTTCTTTTTACCGGTCTGTTTGGCGGATTCACAACTTTTTCTTCGTTTGCACTGGATACTATGTCACTGATAAAAATCGGTGATTATAAATTAGCACTCTTAAACATACTGGCTAGTAACGTTTTAGGACTTATTGCCGTTTTCCTGGGTTTGTTACTCGGAAAAAATGTATTATCTTTAATGAAATAACAGGATGAAAAAAGAGGAACGATATAAAGGTGTATTAGACTGGTTCGAAGCAAACGTACCGGTTGCAGAAACGGAACTTCATTACGACGATCCGTACCAACTGCTTATTGCCGTGATTCTATCGGCTCAGTGTACCGACAAACGAGTGAACATGATTACGCCGGCTCTGTTTAGGGATTTCCCGACAGCAGAAGTGCTGGCAGCTTCCACACCTGAGGTCGTGTTTGAATATATCCGTAGTGTCTCCTACCCGAACAATAAATCGAAGCATCTGGTCGGAATGGCCAAAATGCTGATGGCTGATTTCGGTGGCATAGTCCCTTCTGATATAGATGAACTGCAAAAGCTGCCCGGCGTAGGACGCAAAACGGCCAATGTGATCGCCTCTGTTGTCTACAACAAGCCGGCAATGGCGGTAGACACCCACGTATTCCGCGTTGCCAACCGCATCGGACTGACAAACAACAGCAAAACACCGCTCGAAACAGAAAAAGAACTGGTGAAAAACATCCCGGAGAAACAGATACCTATTGCTCACCACTGGCTGATCCTGCACGGACGATACGTCTGCGTGGCCAGGAAACCCAAATGTGAGGAATGCGGACTCAAGCCTTGGTGCAAATATTTCCTGAAGGCAAAAATTTAAAAAATGAAAGTTTACAGGCGGGAAATAGTGATCATCATCTTAACTGCTCTCGCTACACTGTCGGCAGTCTACTACTTTTTCGGTGACATGAAAGAGAGTAAAGAACTGGTGCAAACAGATTTATATACCCTGACTGCATCGGAACCGGAAGCGATACTTGCCGTAAACCGCCCTTCTGTTTTTGCCCGGATAATACTGGCTAAGGAGCCTGTTTATCAGGCATTCGCCTCTAAAATTCCTGAAATATATCTTACTATCATCCGAAAGAATCCGGAAATTGCCTCATTACATCTCTCATTCCATCCGCAGGGTATTGTAATGTATGTAAAAGCAGATAAAAGCATATCCCGACATATAGAAGAAAATATTTTAAAAACAGCTTTCAAATCATTCGCTCCTCAACAGCAAACCAAAGGAGGCATCACTTTTACCTATTGCCCGGATGCCGGAAACCGCTTTTTCGGCTACTACCAACATAATGGCGTATGGGTTGCCAGTTACAGCAGGAAATTGCTGGAGGAAGTAGCGGCCATACAAAGAAAGCAGAAAAACAACCAGCCGAAGGAACAAATGCTACTCCGTAAAACACTCGACAGCAATGCTCCGCTTAACCTGATGATACAATCGAAACTGTTAGACTTATATGTGAAAGCGAACGATTCTACCCTATGGAGAATCAGCGACAGATGGCTGGGAGCCGACCTTTTTGAAAGCGAAGGGAATATCTGTTACTTTAGCAGTCTGCCGTATCATGAACCAGCCGACACACTTTTCAAGACGATTGGCGATACACTGTCGGTCAGATTAGAACAACATTTCCCGCAACTTCATATTTCCAGCCAGATTTATGAAGAAAACGGGAAAGTATATTATACCGGTTGCAGTTTGGGAATTTCCAATTGATCATATGCCAAATGAACATGCGGAGGCAACTCTTTTTCTACCTGGCTTTGCAAGCCGATCCGATGGCTCATATGAATCAGATAGGATTCTTTGGGACGGATACGTCCGATCTGCTCTAATGCTTCTCCCACACTTTCATGCGTCGGATGCTCATCCCAGCGCAAAGCAGTAATAATCAAAACATCCAATCCTTCCAGCTTGGTATATTCTTCTTCCGGAAGAGATTTCAGGTCGGTCAGATAGGCCATATTCCCTATTCGAAACCCCAGGATAGGTAATTTTCCATGCATTACCCGGATAGGAATTATCTCTATCCCGGCTGCAATAAAAGGTTCTGTCGTTACACGGTGGATTTTTAGATTGGGGACACCCGGATATCTATTTTCGCGGAAAACATACGGGATACGCGTCTCTATGGCTTCAGCCACATTTTCTTCAGTATATAGATGTATGTCTCCTTCCCGCCCGAACGGACGCAGGTCATCCAGTCCTCCGACATGGTCATAATGTTCGTGTGAGATCAGGACGGCGTCCAAGTGGTATGTTTTACTTTGTATCATTTGCCAGCGGAAATCCGGTCCGCAGTCCAGCAAGATACGCTTCCCCTCTGTTTCTACTAATACCGATGTACGCAGGCGCCAGTCGCGGGGATCTTTGCTTGTACAAACTTCACACTGACAGCCTATTTCGGGAACTCCGGTTGAAGTTCCCGTTCCCAGAAATGTAATTTTCATTATCCTACATATTTAACCTCAGGCATTATCTCGATGCCAAAACGATCTTTTACGGCAGTACGGATACTTTCCGCCACCAGAGCAATCTCGTGTCCCCGGGCTTCTCCCAGGTTGACCAGGACCAGCGCCTGTTTTTCATATACACCGACCGGACCATGCGATTTACCTTTAAAGCCGCATTGTTCGATCAACCAGCCGGCAGGAACTTTCACTTTCCCCTCACCAGCCGGATAAGAAGGCATACCGGGATATTGCTCCTTCAGTTTCTCAAACTGTGCAACAGGAATAACCGGATTCATAAAGAAACTGCCGGCATTTCCCAGCTTGTCCGGATCGGGCAGCTTCTCCTGACGGATCGTGATCACGGCCCGGCGGATTGCTTCCAATGTTACTTCCGGATATTTAGCCAGCTCTTCCTTCAGGTTTCCATAGTTGATGGAAAAGGATGGGCGTTTATCCAACCGTATTATTATATATGTAACAATGTGCGGGTCGTTATGTTCGTTTTTGAAATAACTGCTGCGATAGCCGTACTGGCATTCTTCGTTCGTAAATATCCGCTTTTCAAAAGTCAACTGGTTGTATGTTTCCACACTTTCTATCACATCTTTTATCTCCGCCCCGTAGGCTCCGATGTTCTGGATAGCGGCAGCACCAGCTTCACCCGGGATCAGGGAAAGATTTTCTATTCCTCCCCACCCGTTGGCAACGGCATGAGCAACAACATCGTCCCACCTTTCGGCGGCACCGACACGCAGCCAGATATGTTCGTCGGTTTCCTTCTCCACACGGATACCTTTGATGGCCGAGTGCAGGATGATACCGTTGAAGTCATTTATAAACAGCAGATTGCTTCCGCTGCCGATATGCAGCGACAAACACTCCTGAAAATACTCGTCCCGTAAAACCCGTTCTAATTCTTCTTCATTCGTATATTCCATAAACCACCGCGTCTTAACCGGCAGGTGGAATGTATTATGCTTCTCCAGGGAGTAATTCTCTTCTATCCTCATAATATCTGTTTATTTATTGCGGGACAAAAGTAAGAATTATTTACAAGGTATCTACGATTTCACGTTGTTTCGTGAAAAAGATCATCCGCTGTATCTCTCCGCTCTGCGAGATTAAAGTAGAATAGCGTTTCAACGACTGGATCCATTCTTTCTGGGCACGGCAGATTTCCGGATGCTGCGAATCCATATAGTTGATGGCATAAAGACGGAACATGCACAACTGGAAGCTCCCTTTTTCCAGGAATGTATATGTTGCCTCGAAATTGATATTGGAAAGATACAAATAAACTTTGTTGCCATTCGGATATTCCCCGCGGGCTGCAATCTGTTCCATTTCATCCAATAAACGATTCAGTTCCTGTTTCATCACTTCGATATCATCATCGCTCAGCATGTTCAGCCCTGCAAAATACTTGATCTCCCTAACCAACGACTGAAAAATATTATTATCAAGAATCGTATAGGTAGACGGAACCTGACGGCATTCCTGCATCAGTTTACGCTGGGACTCCAGTATTTTCTCCGTCACAACGATATCCGACATACTTGCAGTGATCTTCATCCCGTTATTCTGATGCATCCACCGACAAAGACGGAATTTGGTCAGACGCTCATACGGAGAATAAAATGTAAACGGAACGATATTACATGCGGAACTGAGTATCGACTTAGGGTCTTCTTTGGCAAAAGTAAATAATTTATGATACCGCTTGATTATATCATGGTAACTTTCCATCTGACTCATATTATTAGAGACATTCAGATTAAAAACGGCTCCTTCCGCCCGGTTGGTCCCGACGATCTGGTCCAGAGAAATCCCCAGACTCTGAGACAATAATGATACTTCATAAAATGTAAACGGAACCTCCCCACGCAACCGGCGATAAACGGCTTCCTTACCTATAGATATAATATCCATAATATAGTTAGCCAAATTTGTCTCCTCCGGGAGATGTTCCCTCATGGCTTTTATCAGCCCGTTATTCAATGCATCTTTCATAATTATTAGTGTGTTATTTACTATTTCTACTCATATATTCTTCTCACAATACAATAAAAATAAAGTGTGGCCAAATAGCATTAACGCCTTTCTTCGTTTCGATTATCGCAAACCAATGTGAATTAACGTTTTTTGTTTCTAAAATCGTAACAAAAGGCTACAGCTATTGTTTAATAAGAAATGCAAGCAATTTTTGTTGTCTGAAAAAAGACACCATATAAAAAAATCAATGCTTACATTTGCAATGTATATAATCATTAAAAAGAAACACTCATGAACAAAGCAGAACTTATCGAAGCCTTAGCAGATAAGGCAGGGTTACAAAAGCAAAAAGCAAAAAAAGTATTAGATGCTTACATCGAGATCGTAACCGAAAAAATGTCGCAAAAAGAGGAAATCACTCTTATCGGTTTTGGTACTTTAATACCTAGACCGCAAACTAGTCGCCTGGCTCGTAATCCTAAAACGGGTACTCCGGTACAGATTCCAGCTAGAACAACGGTAAAGTTCAAACCCGGTAAATTCTTGCTGGAGGCTATGAACGGCACTGGCGAAAAAAAATAATATGATTTATTTCTTTAACTTCCTTCTTGCTTCGGCAGGAAGGAAGTTTTTTACACCTCCTTTTTCTGTTTACTTTATCATATCTGCAAAAATACATACAGAAATCCACTAAAAAGGGGTGTTTTTAATGAATATCGAAACCGCAAGGTTCTAATTAAACAACCGCAAGCATGTCCCCAATTCAATTATCGCAATTTTAGAATCCGAACAGCACCTCTTGTTTCGGAATGTGAAACTTTTGCCCTATACCTGGAATTTTACAGAGAAACATTTGTATGATGCTCTAATTATATCTAATTTCGGCACCGAAAATTTTAGTCTGCATATACAATATAATACACATGAAAATAGTTAATCTCGGAGAGTCAAACTCCATACTGAACAAGTTCGTATCCGAACTTAGAGATGTAAATATCCAGAAGGACAGCCTTCGTTTTCGTAGAAACATTGAACGCATCGGCGAAATCATGGCTTATGAGATCAGCAAAGATTTTGCCTACAGCCAAAAAGATATTCAAACTCCCTTAGGGATCGCACCAATGTATACTCCCGACGACCGGATAGTAATCAGTACTATATTACGTGCAGGACTTCCTTATCACCAGGGATTTTTAAGCTATCTCGATTATGCCGAAAATGCCTTTGTCTCTGCCTATCGCAAATATAAAGACCGTCTGAACTTTGATATTCACATCGAATATATCGCATCCCCGAGACTGACAGAGAAAACATTGATCATCACCGACCCGATGCTAGCCACCGGAAGTTCCATGGAACTGGCCTATGAAGCATTGTTGACCAAAGGACATCCTTCGCATATCCATGTGGCCTCCATCATCGCCAGCAAACAGGCAATGGAATATCTGCAAAGAAAAATGCCGGATGACAAAACAACGATCTGGATCGCCGCACTGGATGACGAACTGGACGATCATTCCTACATCATCCCCGGCCTGGGAGATGCCGGAGATCTTGCCTACGGAGAAAAAGAATAAAAGAATATTTTATCGGGGTAAGGAGAACCAAAAGCAGGAACCTTTTCCGGGCTCAGAACTTACTCCGATTTTTCCTTTCTGCTGTTCGACAATACTTTTGCAGATAGAAAGTCCCAGCCCTGTACCTTGCTTAAAGTCATTTCCCTTATAGAAGCGATCGAAGACATGGGCCTGCACTTCTTCACTCATCCCCTCTCCCGTATCCGTCACCGTAAAGACAACTTCATCAGGCTTTATTTCATAACCCAACATGATAGAACCTTTATCCGTGTGCTTGATCGCATTGTTTATGAAGTTGGAAAACAACTGGTTCAGGCGCACAGGGTCGAAATCAAAAGTACAAGGCGACAAATCCGGCTGACTGCCAAGCACAACCCCCTCATGAAGTTTGATACTCAGCGATTTCACCAGATCATCCAAAAAACCTTTAAGTTCAATACGACTCGGTTTGAACTCAATTGTATTCGCTTCTATCTTCGCCAAATCCAGCACATCAGAGATCAACTGCAACAAAAGCCCGTTATTCTTCTGGATAATCTCAACAAACTGCGACTGCTCCTCTTTATCATCCGTATCAACCAGTAAGGTGGAAAAACCGACAATCGCATTCAGCGGAGTTCGGATCTCATGGCTCATATTTGCCAGGAAAGCAGATTTCAAGCGATCCAGTTCTTCTGCCTTTTCACGCTGTTGTTCAGTTTCTTTCAGTTCCGTGATATCGTAATTCACACAGATCATTTCCAGTTTATCCGGATCATTCGACTGAGGATTACGCATCACATTTACGCGTATCCACTTCCAACCGGAATCCGTCTTGACACGCAATTCCTTGCGAATACTGGTTGCCTCTCCTCTCTTAACCCGGTCAAAGAAGTCCATCATCACTTTACGGTCTTCCGGATGCACGGCGCTATATACACCAATAATCTGCTCCAACGGCGTGCCATCTTGTTCCCCCAGATTTTGATACCACTGGCTGATGGCATATCCTTCGCGTGTCAGCAAATCGAATTTGGCATATCCTACTTTCGCATAATGACTAACCAGGGTGAAGAAATATTCAAACTCCTCAATACGGTTATAAGCGACCATTTTATCCGTATTATCCAGATTAATGAATAGGTAATTGATCAGTTCACCTTTACTGTCATAAAGCATACTTACCTTGGTTATCAAGTCTATAATTCCGTTTTTCTTCGTCGGATAATACCCATTGGATATAATATCGCTAAAAGAATAAGTCAGGCGGAAAGAGACAGGTTTCCTCTTTCTCATCTTTTCCAGCACATCAGGGGGAATCTGAGGATTATCAAAGATGTTAACACCTAGGGCCTCTTTTTTCGAACCGAGTCCAAAAATATCTACATCCTTATTATTCATATCGACAAGATATCCGTCCTTATCATACAACTCTATGCCGACCGGTATATTCGTATAAATATTACGCAACAACTTTCCACTATGGTCGAGCGCCTCGTTGATTCTCGCCATTTTCGTAATAATACTGATAATATTAGCGATGGACGAAAGCCATTGATAGTCTTCCAGCGTCCATATGCGATATTTATCTACAATATCGATCCCGATATATCCCAAAGCTTTTTTCTTTATGATCAAAGGAATCAGAACAAACGAAAGCACTCCTCTCTTCTGTAAATACATTTTTTCAGATTCCGCTTCTGCCGGCAACTCATTCAGATTGCTTATCATAACCGGATAAAGATTCCGTATTTTCCGCGTCGACCAGCTCAACGTTGAGACAGGTATGTTCTGTAAAGAGGGACGGACAGCCGTAACACCTTGGCTGCACACTTCATATGTACAACTAAGCGTCTGCTTGTCATCACTATATTCCATAATACAGGCACGCCCCTTTGTATCGATCGAAAAAAGAATTTCGGTCAGCACCAACTGGATAGATTCAACCAGATCGTTTGTCTGGATAAAAGAATGTAAGGCACGCGAAATACTCCCTAAATGCCTTAACAAACCATCTACCTGACTGCTATCCTCCGTTGCCGGTTTATTCGTTTCTTCTTCACTATAAGGTACTAACTGCAAAATGCCCAATACATAGATACGCCCGGAAGGTTCGATCTCCCGCCTGCAAATTTTCGAACGTACAAACTTAAAACCATAACAAGTCTTGATCGGAAATATTTGTTCATAAATACCGACCTCCCTGAAATAAGCAAATTCATTGGCTATCCGGGCCCTGTAATCTTCACGTATCAATTGAAGAAAATCTCTGGTCGGGATAATTTTATCTTTCAGCTCCAACAAACTGACCAGATAATCCGAACAGATATAGATCCTCTTATCAAAGTCAATCTCCCACCAACCGACTTGTGCCGTGTCCAGCAATAACTTATATTGAGCTGTATCCATTTTTTTAATACTAGTAAGCACACAAAATTCGTTATAATAAATCAGATCAGCAATTTTATTACTGTTAAAATTCAACGGTTTTCAAAGATTCACACAAAAAAGCGGAGACCAGTAAAAACCGATCCCCGCTTCCTTTCGGACTATATAGTCTGTTATTTCAATTCTTTGATACGGATATTACGGAATTTCACAGGAGAACCATGTCCCAGAAATCCGATATGTCCTTTCTTATTGAACAAGCCCGGATGTTCCTTACCATCAGGAGTTCCGTTCTTCACAGCGTCGCGGATGTTACCTTCCAGTATCACCACACCGTTCACCGTTACCTTGATATTGTCGCCGTTGGCAACAATTTCTTCCTCATTCCATTCACCGACAGGCTTAAACGCTTTGTGATGATCGGCATTGGTAGGAATGATACCGTAAACAGAACCATGATGCTGATATTTTGTGATATTCTTATAGATCGGATGTTCACAATCCAGAATCTGGATTTCCATACCTACATAAGCGGCATCACCTTCCATCGGAGTACGGATACCGACTCCGTTATTGGCTCCCGGTGTCAGCTGGAACTCGAAACGATAAATAAAGTTCCCGAATTCGTCCTTTGTATACAGGTTCCCACCATAGCTCTTGCTCGGTATCATGGAAATACAACCGTCTTCCATCGTATAATCTACCGTGTTACCGGTCCACTGATGCATATTTGTTCCGTCAAACAATAGTTTGAAACCTTCTTTCTGTTCTTCGGCAGATAATTTGTAAGGTTCTTTACGTTCCAGTTCCTTTACATATATATTACGGTAGTAAACCTTGCTGCCGTGAGCCTGCAATTCGATCTGTTCAATCGGGAAGATCGGCTGCTTGCGATCCCAATAGTTTTCAAGGATCACATCATCCACCACTTTCTCTCCGTTCAGAATAACTGTTACGCGGTCGCCAACTATCTTGATATAGAAGCTGTTCCATTCACCCAGCTTGTTATCAGCCACTTTAGACGGCTTGCTTTCATTTACCGAGTTATTATACAGACCACCTGAACCTACCTGGGCACCCACATTTACACGTGAAGTATCCCAGATCTGCACCTGAGGTGTTCCGCGCAAATAAATACCGGCATCGGCTTCAGGACCTGCGGGATCAAGCATCCAGTCTACATACATTTCAAAATCACCATATTGTTTATCCGTACACAGGTTATCACCTTTACCGTTAAAGACAAGCATGCCATCATTCACACTCCAGCCGCTGCGCATAATCTCGTCAGCCTTTTCCTGAGCTTTCTCCAGCTGGGCCGGTTTCATTTTCGCACGGGCAATCGGGTTCTGTACCAATCCTTTCCAGCCCGACAAATCTTTGCCGTTAAAGATAGAAATGAAACCTTCTCCCTGTGGCATTTCAGCCAGATGCTTCTTGATCGCTTCCTTCTGATAACCGGCATCCGGATTGTCGAGTACCTGCATTACCTTATTCAGCAATTCACGCACATTGGCTCCGTAATATTCCTTATTACCCAAAGCTATATTCATAACAGCATTGGCGGCAGCCTGCTGAACAGGTTTCTGATTCAGGAATTCGCCGGCATAGAGCATACCCAGGAAGGTGCCTGTCCGTTCAACCTGTTTCAGAATTATATTTTTCTGTTCGTCTGTCTTTGCCACTTCCATCGCTTTGCGCAAACTCAGCAGACGGTTCTCACCTGTAAATGCAGGATTTGAAACCAGCTTAACATATGCTTTCAAAGCACGATCCAAATAAGCGGAAGAAGAAGCATCTTTACAGATAGCATACAATTCGTCGGCAGCCTCAATACCTTTCCAGTTCAACAACGCTTCGAAAGCAGCATCGCGAGCAGCGCCCGATCCCTTATGGAAACCGTCTACGATAGTAGCCAACGCATCTTTCTCGCCGGTTGTTGCCAGAACGATATAATACAAATATTTCTTGCTCTCGCCAGCCTGAAGCATACGGCGAGTGATCGTTTCTTTTTGTTTCGCAGGAGACATGGAAGAAATAGCAGAGATAACAGCCTGTTGGATTGGAGCAACAGCCGATGCATCCGCTGTTTCCAGCATACCGCACAGATTAACCAGGTCGCCTTCCGACACAACATCTTTCAACGCTGTATAAGCAGCTTTTTTCACTTCCGGTGAACCGGACTTGATCAGTTCGAGCACTGTAGTCAGGTTAGCAGTCGCTTTACGCATCGCCAGCAACTCAGCACCGGCAATCTTTCCGGCATCCGTAGCAGACGGAATGGCACGGGCAACAGCCTGGTCGATATCACCATTGAATGCAGCCAGGGCATCCTGTCCCAGCAGGATTACATCTTTATTATCGCTGGTCAGCAGTTCAGCAAGAACAGGTATCACCTGTTTGTCACCGATCTTCACCAATGTCCATACGGTTGCCTGTTTTACGTCGAAGTTGCTGTCTTTCAACTGAGCCAGCAGCACCTGCATGGCAGTCAGGTCAAAACGGAGTTCCAAACTCTTGATCACATCATGTTTTGACGGGCATTTGGCTTCGCGGCCGATCCAGTTGATAATATCCACTTTCACTTCCGGTTTTGCCTTCTGCATCGCTTTCATGACTTCGATATAAACTTCCTTATTGGCAAAGTCGGAAGCAAAGTTCAATGCAGCATTCCGATATTCCTTATTGCCATCCTTCAACGCGGAAAGCAGCAGTTTGGTACTGTTTTCTTTCTTCAGTGACAAAAGAATTTGCAAAGCAGCGTCGCGGGTCTGCGTCTGATTAGCCTTGGTAGCTTTCTTCAACAGGTCGTTGGCCGCTTTTTCCACTTCTTTCACATCGCCCTGTGCGGCAACACGTTTCAATAAAGCGATATAGGCTTCGTTCGCATTCGTTTTGGTCATTGTGTAACCCGATGCGGCAGCAGCTTCAGCCATATCTTTGATGGAAGCCTTGCTTCCCACACGGCTTAATGAGTGCAGGACAGCCTTTTGCATATTTTCATCGCCCGAACCCAGCAGCGCCTTCAGCAATTCTTCCGAATCAGCTACCTGCGCTTCGCCGATCGCTACGATGATATCTTTTTGTGTCTTCGGAGTACCCATACGGCGCATCAGACCAGCTTCAACGCTTTACCGGCATTTTCAGAACCGATAGCTGCCAGTGCACGTGAAGCCGGGCCACTCAGGCTTTCATCACCCAGGTAAGCCGACAACGCATCGATACATTCATCCTGTCCCAATATCTGTAACTGGCGGATGATAAATGCTTTCGTTTCGCGTTCAGTCACCAGATCAAGCGCCTTCAGATAAGCGTTAGCCGTAGCCAGACGGGCGCTTTCTTCCCCTTTCGCCATCACATAATGGGTCAGGCCGCTCAACGCGTAATCCACTTGTGCATTGCTTCCCTTTCCGGGAGCATTTATCATGTTGACCAACATCAGTACCCCTTCTTCGCCGGTACCTTTCAGGTCATTGATCATTTTATTGTATTCAGCCTGTTTTTCAGCAGGCATCTGTGCCAATACGTCAGCTGCAATTGTTTTAGCTGTACGGTTCGCCGGAGATTGGGCCATCAGTACGCTGCCGAATAATAGCAAGCTGGCAATCGATATATATGCTTTTCTCATTGTCTATAATTTTATAATTCTCCCCTAATTTTCAATTCACAATTTTCAATTATTAATTATCAAATGTTCCAGGGTGAACGCATCGGCTGATCCAGCAGACGGTTAGCGGCCTCGTCATTGATAAATTCCAGTTTCACAGGATCGAACTCTAATGTACGATTCAGACGAAGTGCCGTAGCCCCCATATTCACGATCGTAGCCGAGCGGAAACCATTCCGTTCATTCAAGGCAAAAGGCTGGCGTGTTTTCACACATTCGATAAAGTCTGTCACCTGAGGTTCAGGTTCCGGATAATCGGCCAGTTTCTTTTCCCAATCAGGGATATCACATACAAAATTCTTATAGACATTACCGTTCGGACCGGAGATATACGGAGTATTAGGATCTCCGAAGTCGCCACCCCAAAGGACGATCTGGCAACCGTCATCATAAGTATAGGTAATAGAGCGCCATGTTCCTACGGCATCCGGATGCTGTTGCGGAGCATCCACTTCCACTTTCACAGGCTTGTGTTGTCTTTTCCGAGGAAATACTGTACCGGGTCGATATAATGCTGTCCCATATCTCCCAATCCACCGCCGTCATAATCCCAGTATCCGCGGAAAGTACCGTGAACACGGTGTGCATTATAAGGTTTATAAGGAGCCGGGCCTAACCACATGTCATAATCCAGTTCGGAAGGAACTGTTTGCGGTTCGAGATATTCTTTGCCTACCCAGTAGAACTTCCAGTCGAAACCGGTATGTTTACTGATCGTCACCTTCAAGGGCCAGCCGAGCATACCGCTCTGAACCAGTTTTTTCAACGGTTTCACCGGAGTACCCAATCCATAGAACGGATCGGCAAAACGGAACCAGGTATTCAGACGGAACATACGTCCGTTCTGCTTTACAGCTTCCATCACCCGTTTACCTTCACCGATCGTACGTGTCATAGGCTTTTCACACCAGATATCTTTTCCCGCCTTGGCAGCCTCTACCGACATGATTCCATGCCAATGAGGAGGTGTAGCGATATGTACGATATCTACGTTCGGGTCCAGAATCAAATCGCGAAAGTCATGATAAGCGGCAATTTTTTCCTTTACCAATTGTTTTCCTAATTCAAGATGTTTCTTGTCAACATCACAAACGGCTACCAGACGTGTTCCGGCATAGTTCACGTGACCGCGTCCCATCCCGCCTGTACCGATAATACCTTTAGTCAACTGATCGCTTGGAGCGATAAAGCCTTTCCCAAGCACGTGGCGCGGCACAATCGTAAAGGCCGCAATTCCTCCGAGGGTTTTAAGGAAGTCCCTTCTGTTTGTTCTCATAGTACAAATTAAATATAATATTGATTAGCAATTTTATTGATTTTTTCCGCTTAAAAAAGACGTTAGAAAGAATAATTACCTCCTAACGTCTCACAAAGATATTATTTATCCCATAATTTTCGCAAATATTTACGAGTTTTTATGACATAATCGTTCAAGACAGTTCATTCCATAGTCGGATTGAACTTTCCTCCCCAATTGTTATTTTGTTCAAGATTGGGATTTTCCAATATTTTACTTTCCTGGATCGGGAAGAAATAATACGATTCCTGAATCAAAAATTTATTCTCGGCAATGCACTGATCGGCACCATTCTAAGAATATATTTAAAATTATCGGGAGTCAACGAATACGTCTTGGCTTTCCGGGTAGCTTCGGCAATATCCATTTCCGAACCGTCTTCATTGATTGCAATAGCCTCGACTCCATATTTTTGCAGTCCGTTTAACTGCATCATATTACGGGTTCTACGAAGATCCATAAAACGATGTCCTTCAAAACACAATTCTACGTTGCGTTCATCAAGAATAGCCTGCCGGATTTCTTTACGATTAGCAACTTTCAATCCATACAACCCATTTTCGCCAGCTTCGATACCTGCACGTTTACGAATTTGCTTCAGCATATCTACAGCCACATCTTGATGATCCGTTTCATTGGCCGCTTCCGCATAGATAAACATGACTTCAGCTAATCTCATAAACGGATAATCATGATCATACGTAGATACCAGGTCCTGACTCAAAGACAAATCAGAGCCTTTACGCACATACATGCCGCTAATAGCATCATTCTGTGTAGCAGTGCTGCCCACATTGGGATTGATTCCATATGAATCTTCTCTGACAGCTATACCGACCGAAGTATATTGGCGATATCCTGAAGCCGTTCCCGATACCGGATATAAATCCGCATTATACAAGATACAATCCTCAAATCGGGGATCCCTATTTTGCCAAAATTTCTGTAAAAACTCAGATTCAGCACCTGCATAATATTTACCGGCCGGATCATCGAAACGCTTTCCATCCAACATCGGAAACGCTTTTACCATATCCCAGGTCGGAGTATTATTGGCATTACTACGACTCAAAGAAGAGGGACGAATCGTGTTTTCCCAATCGGCCGTTTTATCCGGATTGCTATAGATAATAGGGAAAACGACCTCGGAGTTGCCGTCCACCAACCAGTTATCTGCATAATTCGCAGTCAGTTTAATCCCCTGAGCTATACAGAAATCGTATGCCTCCTTCGCCGCCGTATAAGCTTCGTTCCAATATTTATTATCATACATATTACTCGGGTTAAACTGTGGAGAAGCCTTATAAAGCAGCATCTTTGCCTTATAGGCTTTAGCAAAACACTGGTCTATACGCCCGTAATCGTTACCGGTTGCTTTGGCCGGAAGCAACGTAATAGCATCATCCAGGTCTTTAATTATTAAATCAAAACACTCCGCCGTGGAAGTACGAGTCACATACAAATCATCTTCATCCTTATCCTGGGCTTTCGTAATATACGGCATACCTCCATGATAAACAAGCATTTCGCCATACTGATAAGCTCTCATAAACAACATTTGCCCCGTCAGGCTATTCTTAACAGATTCGGTACATCCTCCCTCTGCCAGATACTCAAGTCCTAAATTTATATTACGGATATTGGTATAATTCCATCGTTTATAACCACTGCCTGATGTTGTAATAGTACTCAACATAAACGGAATACCCGTTTGCTGCTCAGCTGTATTATCCGCACTTGTAGACCAACCGCTAAAGATATCGCCATAGAGATCAGTCACATAAGCAGTTGCTAAGTTGTCATCATTCCAAACCAGGTCTGCATCATAGTTCCACAAGTTCGAGATATCCAAACTATTGCATCCATTGACCAGCAATATAGTTACCAAACCAATCGATAATTGTTTTATTTTATTCAGTTTCATATTCTTATGTTTTTAGCAAAAATTTTCCGATAAAATAGGAGAATAAAATTCATCCCTTTTGATAACGGCGAACATTCTCGCCACAAGTTTTGCCCGTAAAGCAT
>NZ_QSDP01000071.1:0-32123 GCF_003463685.1 Parabacteroides sp. AM58-2XD | reverse complement strand
GGTTACTTTTCCATCAAGGGAAAAGTAACTATCTTTTGCTAAGCTTCATTCCGAACCAAACGATTCCTCCGATAAAGCCGACCAGCAACAGGATCAGGAAGATGGTGCCGAAGACAGAAGTCGAAGCATTTACCTGGATGCGGACTGTCTTGTCTTCCGTATCTACCTTGCGGTTGTCGGCCATTGCTTCCGTTTTGATCTTCACTTCCTGGGCACCTACTCCACCGTCCGACGGCGGGATGATGGTTACTTTTACCGTTAATTCCTTTTCCGGTTCAAGACTGCTGATTACATCCGGTTCGATACGGGTATCCCATCCGAGAGGCTTCTCTGTTGTCAGCTTGATGTTATCCAGACGGCGGGTTCCACCGTTACGGACTGTTACGTCCATAACCACTTCTTTGCCGACGGTCGTTTCATGGTAGAGGTTGTTTGCACGCACTTCGATCTTTCCTTTTCCGCGAGGGATAATCTCCAGGTTCTCGCTTCCGGCCTTCTCGCCGTTCGACGCCGTTACGGTCTGCACCTGGAACTTTATCGGCTTATCGATCACTACCTGCTGGTCGTCGCGATCCGGCAAATAGACCTGCAAAGATAACTTCTTTATGTTTACACCCTGCGCAAATTTGATCTGCGTCACCTTACTTTCTCCGTCGGTAAAGTCGTAACTGATCTGGCGCGGCAGGTCGAGCACTTCCAGGCGATAGACATCATCCGAAGTGGAGAAACGCTCAAGTGTCAGATCATAAGTCGCTTTGCTGCTCAGGTCGGCTTCCTGGCTGAACTGCATGGAGGATATGTCGATCACGTTCACACTGGCATCTTTTTTCAGATAGATATTCTTTTCATCCTTCCGGTTGTTGTAGTTCAGCGAAACGGTCAGGTTCTCCGCATCTTTCAGCAATTCGAAATCGGCCGTCGCCACCTTCCCCAACTCGATGGAAGGGACACGATACTCATACGGCGAGCCGATGATCGTTTTCGACTCATTATCCACCAAAGATACATATATATTATATATCTTACCGGAACGCATCTCAGGTGTGAACACATCGAAGTGTTCCTTGAACTGGCTCAGATACTCTTCGTTCCCTTCGAGGGCACTTTTCAGGGTGATCTTCACCTTGCGTTCGCCCCGTTGGTCCTGATATTTCACCGCACGTTCCACCGTTATGTAACTCTGCTGGGAGATCAGTTTCAGGATCAGTTTCTGATAATCGACTTCCTTACTCAGCAACTCGTTTTTCGAACGGTTGAAATCGTTGGCTGAAATGGCTTTTTCATTATACAGCTTCGTGTCGTTCTCATACTTCTGTTTGGCCACTTCGTAATCGGCACGGGTCTTTTTCAGGTCGAGCAACAAGGCTGCCTCGCTGTCTTCCTGTGCCCGGACGGTAAAGGGCATCAGAAGGATGGTCAGCAATACCGCAATAAAACTTTTCATGTGTTTGTTCATCTGTTCTTATTTATTATGTTATCATTCTAATTTGCTCCCAGAGGCGTTTCAGTTTCCTGCTATGAAAACTTTAGTTTTGTCAGGAGGAAACTAAAGTTTTGTGCCGAAGAAACAAAAGTTTCATGCAGGAGAAACTTTTGTTTCACAAGCAGGAACAGCAATGAAACTGCAATCTGCTATGAACCAGAATACTAAGCAAATCTGGTTTCTATCCTTTCTCCGGCAGGAACTGCGGTTATGTTCGAAGTCATACATGGTCTTCCGGTTCAGGTCGGCCACCGAGAGACGATAGGTGATATAACTGTCGATGTAGGCAAGCTGCACCTGTGAAAGGCGCTCCTGTTCGATAGAAAGTTCCTGGCTCGTCATATCGCCGTTCTCAAAACGCATCTGGCTGATACGGTAACTCTGTATCGCCACTTCCTGGTTCCGGCGGTTGATGCGGTAACGCTTCTCCGCTTCATACACGCTACGGACAATCTCGCGAATCTCCTGTTCGATAGTCCGCTTGGTATTGTCGAGATTCAATTCGCGCTGTTTCAGGCGGACTTGCTCGCGACGTACCTGGTTTTTGGCACGTCCCCAGTCCAGAAGCGGATAAGAGACGGTCAGGGCGATACCCCGGTTAGCCGGACGGTCGCGCATGTTATCAAAGGATGAACCGACCAGTTGACCGACTGTTCCATCTCCGCGTGTACTCAATCCGGTGAAATCATAATAGGCGGAAATGTTTCCTTTAAATTCCCGTTCCCGTTTGGCACGCTTCACTTCGATGGCCTGAAGTTCGATATCGAGGTTGTCTTCCTTTATTTCCATGCGGTTACGCAAAGCCTCGTCGATGGCCAGTTGCATGTCGACGATAAAGGCTTCGAACTCCATATCTGCTTTCAGGTCGATCTCTTCTTTGAGGTCAAGGCCGATAAGTAGCTTGAACTGGTCTTTGGCGGCGGCGAGCTTGCCCTCGCTTTCCATCACACGGGCTTCGTCTTGTGCGACGGTAATCTCGGCGATCAGCATTTCACCTTCGGGAAGGTTGCCCGTCTCCTGTTTCAGCTTGGTGATACGGTAGGCTTCGCGGGAGTTGACAAGGCGGTCCTGATTGATTTTATGTTCGTAGGCCAGTTTATATACAGTATAAAAACTCTCTGTTACATTATAGACGATATCCATCTGGATACGGGTGAAATAGCAGGTACTCTTCTTATAATCGAGTTCGGCCACTTTCATGTTTTCCTTCAGTTTATTGGCGGTAAAGATGGGTTGATTGAAAGAGAGGGCGAAACGGCTGTACACCTGGTCACGTTCCAGTTCTTCATAATCCCGCTGCGAAAGTGTAGTCCGGTAATTCTCCCAGTACATCTTGGAGCTCAGGGCGAAATTACCGCCGGTAGGCAAGACATACGTAAAGTTCAGGTTACCGCCCACTTGTAACGAACCGGTAGAGTTGTAGACCGGCAGACCGTCGGCCTGCGAAATCTCCGTCAGGCTTTCCGTCCATGAAGGAGTAAAGAAGTCAAAGTTCAGCAACGGCTTGAATTGTGCTTTTGTGTAAAGGTAAGAGTAACGGGTTGCGTCCATATCTTCCTTGTAATATTTCACCGTATAACTTTCCCCCAAAGCAATGTGAATCGCTTCATCATAGGTGATCTGCCGGAGATTCTCCGTCTCCGCATGCCCTGCCAAAGCGAATCCCATCAACAGTGATACCAGTAAATTTCTTTTCATACTATATCGAATTAAGTTCTTTCGGGTAACAGGTTACCCAATTGTCATTATTTATTGTTTTACCTGCCTATAGTAAGGCAAATGGCGTGCCAAAACTGCAACCGGTTGTATTTCCACCGGTTACCCGGATGGGTAATTATTTCCCCCTTGGGTAAAAGGGAAAGCCGTTACCCAAAGTGGTAATATTTTACCCAATTGCACGCCATCATAAGATAATGCAACCGAATCAGCAGAAAGTTATATACCCGCACAGAAGAAAACACATATCTTTGCCTTACAATAATTAATAGATCAACACCATGAATAGCAGACAAATAAGCAGTTACATCTTAATTCTCCTGACTCTCCCTTTCACCCTCATTTCGGCAAAACCGAAAGAACCCGTCGATTATGTGGATATGTTTATCGGTACTTCCAACTCCCGATGGATGCTGGGGCCTTATGCACAAGAACCGTTCGGCATGGTGCAACTCGGACCGGATAACCAAGGAAATGTCTGGATGGGAGGATACGAATACGCCATCAACAGCGTTTCCGGTTTCAGCCATCTGCATGCCTGGACGATGGGTGGCCTGATGATCATGCCGACCACAGCCGACCTGGCCCTGACAAACCCTTCAGCCGATTCTCCCTATAAAGGAGCAAACGCCGGCTATCATTCACGCATACTGAAAGAAACGGAAAAGGCCTCACCCGGTTACTATTCCGTCTATTTATACGATCATGAGGTAAAAGCGGAACTATCGGCCACCACCCGTTGCGGCATTCACCGGTACACTTTTCCCGAAAGAAAAGAATCCAGGATACTGATAGACCTCCTATTCCCGACCGAATGGGACTATGGCTTCAATGTGAAAGATGCCTGCATCACCAAAGTCAGCAATACCGAACTCGAAGGATATGCCGACTGCCAGTCCGGTCCGTGGAGTAACTGGAACAACTACAAACTGCATTTCGTCATCCGTTTCAGCAAACCTTTCGCGCAACTGAACGGATGGAACGAAGGGGTAGAAAAAGACGACATACAATCCATTGCCGGCAAGAACGATATCGGAGCCTACGCAATCTATTCCACAACCGAAGGAGAAAGCATAACCGTCTCAACCGGTTTATCGCTGGTAAGTATCGAACAGGCACGGCTGAATATGGACACGGAACTCGCCCCCTTGCAGTATGACTTCGACCGGGTAGTCGCCCAGACCCGCAACAAATGGAACGAACTGCTCGGCAGGATAGAAATAGAAGGAACGAACGAGGTGGACAAAACAAAATTCTACACCAACCTGTACCGTGCCTATGCCGGCAAACAAACATGGAACGATGTGAACGGCCAATATAGAGATGCTTGTGAAAACATACAACAACTGGATCACGGGAATATGTATGGCGGCGATGCTTCTGGAACAGTTTCTGGAATCTAAACGGCCTCTGGTCGATCATCTCCCCCCGCATCGTGGACGATTGGGTAACCACCCAGCTGGAAATGTTCAAACATACCGGATGGACAAGCAAAGGGCCGGCCGGACTGGAATATTCCGGCATCATGGAAGGTTCGCACGAAACAGCCCTGATGGTTGCCGCCTATCAAAAAGGCATACGCAAAGACGGCGAAGCGATCTATGAAGCCGTGCTGAAAAACGTCACGGAAACAGGTATCGACCATCCCTGCGGAGGCAGCTGCGGCAACCCTCTGCTGGACGTTTATATCAAACAAGGGTATATGCCGATGGAAAAGGGAGTGGTTTCCAAAACGCTCGATTATGCGTACGACGACTGGTGCGTCTCCCAACTGGCCCTGGCACTCGGAAAGAAAAAAGAAGGAAAAGCGCTGCTGGCACGTTCGATGAATTATAAGAACGTATTCCACCCGGAGAAAAAGTTCGTCATGCGACGTGACAGCCTGGGTAACTGGGACCCGGATTTCGATGTGTTCTCCAATAAGGGATTTATAGAAGGCAACAGCTGGCAATACTCCTGGTACGTGCCGCACGATATTCCCGGACTGGTAGACTTCCTGGGGAAAGACCTCTTCAACAGCCGGCTGGAAGAGGGATTTATCAAATCGGAAAAGCATAAGTTTGCCGCCCATGTATTCGACCGTACCACAGGACAGTCAGCTGAGTTTTACATCAATCAGGGAAACGAAGTAAATATGTGTACCCCGTTCCTGTTCAACTATTCCGGTAAACCCTGGCTGGCCCAGAAATGGTCGCGTGCCATCCTGGACAGTTTCTACGGCTCAACCCCTTATCATGGTTGGGAAGGCGACGAGGATGAAGGTCAGATGGGCGGTTGGTACGTGATGAGTGCACTGGGTCTGTTTGAAATGAACGGAGGAGTTTCCCTGAAGCCGGAACTGGAACTGACCAGCCCGCTATTCAACAAAATAACGATCCGTCTGGACCCCGGTTATTATAAAGGGAAGACTTTCACGATCGAAGCCCGCAACAACTCAAAAGAAAACATCTATATCCAAAAGGCTTACCTGAACGGAAAAGAACTGAAACAACCCCGAATACCATTCGCTGCCATCGTATCCGGAGGGACATTGTTGCTCGAGATGGGAGATAAACCGAAGTTCGATTGTTTCAATTAATACGATTTTGCGTACTTTTGCACAAAGATCAAGAAAAAGTATGCCACTATTTAAGAAGGACGAACAACCCAGGCAACCGAACCTGGAGCAGCTACTCTCGGAGTTTAATCGGTCGCTCACTCTGATCGTCGACAAGTCACTGCTGATCGGCAATATCGTTGCCAAGGTAAAGCAAATATGCCCGGTAGAAAGTGTTTACATCTTCCTGCTGGATGAAAACACAGGCAAATTCAAACAGCAGAACGAAGCGAAGAACAAGCCTGTGACGCTGACCAACCGCAGCCGGCTGATCAGCTGGCTGTCTGTCAACGAAAAGCACCTGATCATCTCCAGGCATCCGGATATCGTCTCCTATTTCCCTCCCGAAGAACAGGAAATAATCAGGCAACTGGGTGCCGAACTGATCTTCCCCCTCAAGATCATGAACCAGATCAACGGTACGATCTTTTTAGGGAAGAAAACCGATGGCGCCCCATTCACCGAACAGGAACTGAACCTGCTTTCCATCCTGATCAACCAGGCAACATTCGCCATCGAACATGCTTCGCTTTACGAGCAGCAGACCGAACGTCTGAAAAAGATGTACCGTACCGACCGCCTGGCAACACTCGGCGAACTGGCAGCCGGGGCGGCCCATGAGATACGTAACCCGCTGACAGCCATCCGGAGCACGATACAATATCTGAGCAAAGACTTCAGCGCCGACCCAGTAAAAAGCGAAATGGTGACGGAGCTGATCTCGGAAGTGGAACGTATCAACAAGATCGTACAAGGTCTGTTGTCTTTCGCCCGTCCGTCCGACCTGAACACGTCCGATATAAATATCGAACAGCTGATCAACCAGACGCTCCTGCTGGTAACCAACACATTACGCAAACAAAACGTAGAGGTGGAGTTTGAATATTTCACCGACAACACGACCATCCAAGGGGATGCGGAACAGCTGAAACAGGTTTTCCTGAATATCATCCTGAATGCCGTCGAAGCGATGGGGAAGAATCCACCGGAACGCTCGCGTACATTAATAATAAGTATAGAAAAGGGAACTCCCATCAATACCCATTCCCGTTACCTGATCATCTCGTTCGAGGATAGCGGCAAGGGGATCGAACAGAAGAACATCGAGAATGTATTCAACCCCTTCTTCACGACCAAGGAAGAAGGGACCGGACTCGGGCTCGCCATCTGCTACGGTATCATCAACCGCCATGAAGGCGAGATCGAAGTAAAAAGCGTGCCGGACAAGGGCACTTGTATGAATATAAAATTACCGCAACGCATATGAAAGCAAAAATAGTAGTAGCCGACGACGAACCGCGCATCCGCAAGATGATCGCCCGTTTGCTGGCCGATGAAGGATATGATGTAATGCCCGTCGAAAACGGACGGGAGGCGGTAGAGGCTCTCCTCTCCTTCCAGCCCGACGTTATTCTGCTGGACCAGCAGATGCCGGTACTGACCGGTGTGGAAGCATTGGAGGAGATCAGGCGTATCTCCCCAACCCAGGTTGTCCTTTTTGTGACCGCCTTCGGTTCCATCTCCCTCGCCGTCGACGCTGTGAAGAAAGGGGCTTACGACTTTATAGAAAAGCCTTTCGACAACGATAAATTATTACTCACCGTCAAACGTGCCGTCGAACACAGCCGCATGAAAGGTGAAATCTCCACCCTGAAAAAGACACTGGGGGAAAAACGAAGTAACGTGATCGGCGAGAACACAGGACTGAAACAAGTGATGGCACAGGTCCTGAGGGTAGCGGAAACCAATGCGACCGTCCTGATCCACGGCGAGAGCGGTACGGGAAAAGAACTGATCGCACGTGCCGTCCACCACAACAGCCTGCGGGCGAACGGCCCTTTCGTTGCGATCAACTGCGGCGCCATTCCCCTGACATTGATGGAAAGCGAACTATTCGGCCATGAACGCGGTGCCTTTACCGATGCCAAAGAAGCAAAGGCGGGCACTTTCGAACGGGCAAACGGCGGGACATTGTTTCTCGACGAAGTGGGAGAACTTCCCCTGGATGCACAGGTTAAATTGCTCCGTGTGCTGGAAGAGCGGAAGATCACCCGAATCGGCGGAAAGAAGGCAATACCGGTAGATGTGCGTATCGTAGCCGCCACCAACCGTAATCTGGACGATGAAGTAAAAGGCGGACATTTCCGTCTCGACCTGTTGTATCGTCTGAATGTATTTACCCTGATCCTTCCCCCGCTCAGGGAAAGGAAAGAAGATATTCCCTTACTGGCTAATTTCTTTATACGGAAACACAACCAGGCGTTGAGCCTCGATGTGCAGTCTATCACTCCCGAAGCAGTGAAGCTGCTCTCTTCTTACGACTGGCCCGGCAATGTGCGTGACCTGGAGAATGCCCTGCAAAGCGCGATGATCTTATGCACGGACGGTACGATCCGCCCCGAACATTTGCCCGACCGGGTAAAAGGATATGATTCGACGGAAGAAGCAACCATCGCCGGAAGCGGAGGAAGCATCCGCGAAATCAATGCGCAAATGGAAAAGGAACTGATTCTGGAAGCCCTAAAGAAGCACAACTTCAACCGGACACTGACAGCCGAGGCTCTTGCTATCAGCCGGAAAACGTTGTTTAACAAAATGAAGCGTTACGGACTGTCTACAGATGAAATTTGACAGACAGCCATTGCTTATCATTGGCTATCTGTCATCAATAGAGGCTAACGACTATTAAAAAACAAAACAATCCTTGTTTTTACAACATTAGTTCTTAACTTTGCCGACCTACACGACATAAAACATAATTAGTTATACTATGGCAAAAATAAAAGGAGCGGTCGTTGTAAATCAGGAACGCTGCAAAGGGTGCAACTTATGTGTGGTTGCCTGCCCCAGCGATGTTCTGGAATTACACCCGCGTGAAGTGAACAACAAAGGGTACCATTATGTGTACATGAAAAACCCGGATACTTGCATCGGTTGCGCCAGTTGCGGATTGGTTTGTCCCGACGGCTGTTTAACCATCTACAAAGTAAAAATATAAAACAGATATGGCAGAAGAGATAAAATTAATGAAAGGGAACGAAGCCATCGCCCACGCAGCTATCCGCTACGGTGCCGACGGATACTTCGGATACCCTATCACTCCGCAATCGGAGATCCTGGAAACCCTGATGGCTGAAATGCCTGGGAAACTACCGGTATGGTAGTACTGCAAGCTGAAAGCGAAGTAGCAGCGATCAATATGGTGTATGGCGGTGCCGGAACAGGTAAACGTGTATTGACTTCATCTTCCAGCCCCGGCGTCAGCCTGAAACAGGAAGGTGTTTCCTATATTGCAGGTGCGGAACTTCCTTGTCTGATTGTAAACGTCATGCGTGGCGGTCCCGGCCTGGGAACAATCCAGCCGAGCCAGGCAGACTACTTCCAGACTGTGAAAGGTGGCGGACACGGCGACTATCGCCTGATCACCCTGGCCCCTTCTTCCGTACAGGAGATGGCAGACTTTGTCGGACTGGGTTTCGACCTTGCCTTCAAATATTGCAATCCGGCTATTATCCTTGCCGACGGTATCATCGGCCAGATGATGGAAAAAGTGGTGATGCCTCCTTTCCGTCCGCGTAAGACAGAAGCTGAAATCATCGCCGAATGTCCGTGGGCCGCACAAGGCAAACTGAAAAGCCGCAAAGCAAACGTGATCACTTCACTGGAGCTCGACCCGGCCAAAATGGAAGAGAACAACCTCCGCTTCCAGGCTAAATACCGTAAGATTGAAGAAAACGAAGTACGCTACGAAGAGTTCCATTGCGACGATGCGGAATATCTGCTGGTTGCCTTCGGTTCTTCCGCACGTATTTGTCAGAAAGTTGTGGAGATCGCACGTGCTGAAGGTATCAAACTCGGCCTGTTGCGCCCGATCACGCTGTGGCCGTTCCCGAAAAAAGCCATTGCCGATTATGCCGAGAAGGTAAAAGGCATGCTTTCCGTCGAACTGAATGCCGGCCAGATGGTGGAAGATATCCGCCTGGCTGTAAACGGAAAAGTAAAAGTTGAACACTTCGGCCGCCTGGGTGGTATCGTGTTCACTCCGGATGAAGTACTGAACGCGCTGAAAGAGAAATTATTCTGATTCGTATGACACGCGGAAGTAAAATAGATAGCATATTGACAATCCTGTTCATGGTATTGGCGGCGGCAGCGATCATCTGCTACTTTGCCGTTGACGACCGTCACGTATTTCTCTATTGCGGCGGAGCAGCCATATGCTTCAGACTTGTTCAATATCTACTGAGATTTATTAGTTAATTTAGTAACAATTATGGAACTCAACGAAATAATTAAACCGGAGAATCTGGTCTATACAAAACCGGAATTGATGAACGACAATCCCATGCACTACTGTCCCGGTTGCAGCCACGGTGTGATACATAAGCTGATCGCCGAAGTGATCGCCGAAATGGGAATGGAAGAAAAAACAATCGGTGTCTCCCCGGTGGGTTGCGCCGTTTTCGCATATAACTATCTGGATATAGACTGGGAAGAAGCAGCTCACGGACGTGCTCCGGCGATTGCAACAGCCATCAAACGTCTGAATCCGGAAAAGATGGTCTTCACCTATCAGGGTGACGGCGACCTGGCCGCTATCGGTACAGCCGAAACCATCCATGCAGCCAACCGCGGTGAGAACATTGTGATCGTATTCGTGAACAATGCCATCTACGGTATGACCGGTGGACAGATGGCTCCTACCACACTGGAAGGTATGCCGACAGCCACTTGCCCGTACGGACGTAACATCGCCTTGAACGGTTACCCATTGAAGATCGGTGATCTGCTGGCTCAGCTGGAAGGAACCTGCCTGGTTACCCGCCAGAGCGTACAGACAGCCGCCGCCGTTCGTAAAGCCAAGAAAATGCTTCGCAAAGCCTTCGAAAACTCTATGGCAGGCAAAGGCACGTCAGTTGTCGAATTCGTTTCCACCTGTTCATCCGGCTGGAAGATGACACCTGAAAAAGCAAACAAATGGATGGAGGAAAACATGTTCCCGTTCTATCCGCTGGGGGATCTAAAAAATAAAGAATAAGTAAATACAAAAACGACATGAAACAAGAAATAATTATAGCAGGCTTTGGTGGACAAGGTGTTCTGTCGATGGGTAAGATACTTGCTTATTCCGGACTGATGGAAGGCAAAGAGGTTAGCTGGATGCCTTCATACGGACCTGAACAGCGTGGCGGTACGGCTAACGTGACCGTTATCCTGAGCGACGACCCGATCAGTTCTCCGATCCTGAACGAATACGATATCGCGATCATCCTGAACCAACCTTCCATGGACAAGTTCGAAAGCAAAGTAAAACCGGGTGGTATCCTGATCTATGACGGATATGGAATCCATACTCCGGTGAAACGTACGGATATCAGCGTTTATCGTGTGGATGCTATGGACGCAGCTACCGAAATGAAGAACGAAAAAGCATTCAATATGCTTATCCTGGGTGGTCTGCTGAAGATCGTTCCGATGGTGAAACTTGAAAACGTATTGCTGGGTCTGAAGAAGTCCCTGCCCGAACGTCACCACAAGTTAATCCCGATGAACGAAGCCGCCATTAAGAAGGGGATGGAAATTATACAGAAAATGTAATCTTGCAAAAAGAATATAAAGAAGGGCGTTTCTTTCGTAGAAATGCCCTTTTGTTTTATCTTTGCAACCCATGAAGCATTGCTTATACATATTATTATTGCTGATAGTATCTGCCACAACCGTTCAGGCCCAACGTGGAGCCAGCAGGGCAGATCAGAAAGGTGGAGGAAAACGTGGCGGCTTCTCCTTGTCAAACCTGACATCATCTCAGAAAGATATACCGGACAGTCTGCTGGTAGCGGATAGTGCCGCCTTAAATTCAAAGCGTATAACCGCCTATCGGCTTACCCCTTCCCTGGGTGAGGCATATGTGGCGCCACTGGACACAAACAAGCTGAATTTCAGCAACTCGACACTGGTGGAAAGTAAATCGCTCGCCATCGGTTATCTGGCTAACCTGGGAGCACCGGCACAGACGAAAATATTCTCCGAACGGCAGGAAGCACGCGATTTTATCTTCGCCGATGCCTACGATTACTATATCACAACGCCGGAAAACGCTTATTTCTACAACACAAAGATTCCTTATACCAACGTTCTGTACACCACCGCCGGCGGTAGTACGAACAAAGAAGAACAGTTGAAAGGAACCATGACCATGAATTTTGGCAAAAAGATCAATGTGGGTGCCGATATCGACTATATTTATGGCCGCGGACATTATAAAAACAACGGTAATAAACTGTTAAGCTACCGTTTCTTCGGCAGTTACCAGACTGATCGGTACGAAATGCATGCCTACCTGAGTAACTTCAACTTCGTAAACTACGAAAACGGAGGAATGGCAAACGACTCAACCATCAGTCATCCCGACGAATATTTCCCGGAAGGACGTCCCTCCGACACAAAGTCGTACGACATACGTTATCTGACCAATGCCTGGAACCGTGTTCGCGGGAAACGGTATTTCCTGACCCAGCGTTATAACCTCGGTTTCACACGTGAGTTGGAGGAAGAGGATGAAGAAGGGAATCCGAAAGAAATGTTCGTCCCGGTATCCAGCATTATCCATACGATCGATTATGAAGATAACCGTCGCCGGTTCATCGCCGACAATACGGCGCTGATGGATTCGTCCTATATAGTCGACGACAACGGCCAGCGTTTCCCACGTATTTATGGGTTAGGAGCTACACTCAACGACCAGACATCTTCGTGGAATCTGAAAAATACGATCGGACTTTCCCTGCGTGAAGGTTTCCAGGACTGGGTTAAGTTTGGTTTGACAGCTTTCGTCAGACTCGAAAAACGCCGGTTCAAACTGGAACCTAGAATAGAAGGGCTCGATTATGGCGAATATGGCCGGGGTCCATACTTCTCTGTTGATAATATCGACCTGAAGAACCTGCCTACAGCAAAGCTTTACGACGAGTTTTCTACTTACGTTGGAGCCGAACTTTCCAAACGCCAGGGTAGCATCCTGACCTATAATGCACGCGGAGAACTTTGTATGGTTGGTAGCGATGTCGGTGAGTTCCGTGTTACCGGGGATTTACAAACCCGTTTCAAGTTGTTCAATAAAGATGCTGTGATCAAGGCAGACGCCTATATAAAGAATGTAACGCCGGCCTTTTACATGCGCCATAACCATTCCCGTTATTACTGGTGGGATAACCCCAACTTTAACATGACCCAGCAAATCTATGCGGGCGGTGAAGTGTATCTGGAATCTTCAAAAACAACTTTAAAAGCCGGAGTGGAGAGTATTCAGAATTATATCTATTTCAATAAACAGGGATTCCCGGTACAGCATAGCAGCAACTTACAGGTAGTCAGTGCACGCATCAAACAAGACTTCCGCTTCCGTGCTTTCGGTTGGGAAAATGAAGCATGCTGGCAGTTAAGCAGCGATGAAAGCGTACTCCCGCTTCCGTCATTAAGTGCCTATTCAAACATGTATCTGGCCGTCAAAGTGGCGAAAGTACTGACCGTACAGCTAGGTGCCAATGTATATTATAATACAGCTTATTATGCACCTTACTACGAACCGGCAACACAGCAGTTCCAGGTTCAGGATGAAGTAAAAGTCGGTAATTATCCACTGGTTAACGCCTACGTAAACTTCCACCTGAAACAGGCACGGTTCTTCGTTATGGCTTACAACCTAAGCAGTAAATTTGCCAATCCGGACTATTTCTCCCTGGCACACTATCCGCTGAATCCGATGGTGTTGAAAATGGGTATTGCCGTTACATTCAATAACTAAGCCGTATGAAATCCCGGAAGTTACTGGTAGTCTATATTGTCCTCCTGGCATGCGTACTGATAGCCATGTTCCGTTTATGGCCGTACAAGCAGGAACCTGTCCCACCCAGGGATTATCCGGAAATTAAGTCAGAAGGTATTCTGCGGATGGTTACCGAATATAACCAGTCCGGCTATTATGTAGCCGGCGATACGATCGAAGGTTTCCAATACGAACTGAGCCAGGCCATCGCCGCTTTATCCGGACTGGAAGTACAGACTCAGCTGGAGATGAGTCTGGCCGAAAGTTTCAAACAATTATCCGATAACCAATGCGACGTAATCGCCCGCAATATCCCTATCACCAGCGACATCAAAGAAGACTATCTGTTCACCGATCCGATCGTCTTCAATAAACAAATATTGGTGCAACGCACGGAAGAAGCCAATAATGGCATCAAACCGATCCGTAACCAGCTTGATCTGGCACAAAAGACCTTGTATATTCCGAAAAACTCCCCCGCCTTACTGCGCCTGCAAAATCTGGCACACGAAATAGGAGATACAATCTATGTGAAGGAAGATGAACTTTATTCCAGCGAACAACTGGCTATCATGGTTGCCAAAGGCGATATCGACTATGCCGTATGCGACCAGCAAATAGCCCGCGTATCTAAAGAAAATTTGCCGGAAATAGATATCGACACGGATATCAGCTTTACCCAACTCCAGTCGTGGGCGGTACGCAAAGACTCCCCTATCCTGCTCGACAGCCTGAACAGCTGGCTGTCACAAATCAAAGAAAGCGGGTTATACGATCAGATTTACAAACGCTACTATAAATAATGTGCCAATTGGCACATTATTCTTCTCGTGAAGGCAGAATAAACGAAAAAGTAGAACCTTCCCCTAGTTGCGATTCTACACAGATCGAGCCTCCCATTTTAGTAACAAGCCCTTTGCATATAGCAAGTCCCAGGCCGATACCTTCCACATAGTCATTGACTTTAACAAAGCGGTTAAAGAGGTTTTGCAGCTGCTCCTCGGCTATCCCCTGTCCGGTATCCTTCACATAAAAATTCAGCCGGCCATCTTCCAGCGCCTTATACCCCATCGTAATACTTCCCTTTTTAGTATTCTTGATCGCATTATTGACCAGGTTATTTACTAATTGGAGTAAGCGGATATAATCGGTTCCAAAGGTGCAGCTATCCAATCCTTTTTCCAGAATCAACTTCACATCTTTCGGCATACGGGGCTTTACAGAAGCATAGGTCGTATCCATCATCTCGTTCAGGTCGATCGGAGCATAACTAATCTTTATCGCATCCGCCTCAATCTTCGACAAGTCCAGAATATCGTTGATAAGCTGCATAAGTAATTGATTATTCGCCTTGATTATCTCGTAATAAGACATACGCTCTTCGTCCGTATCCGCAAACGCCATCATTTCTGAAAAACCGGTTATTGCATTCAACGGCGTACGGATCTCATGACTCATGTCTGCCAGATATTTTGATTTCAGCTTATCAGCCATTTCCGCTTTATCACGCTCATCTTCGAGACGTTTTTCTATTGCCCGCTTAACTGTGGCATCACGCCACAAAGCCAGCAACAGAGGTTTCCCGTTACTTAAAGAAATCGGGTATTTTTCTACTTCAAGATATTTCATCTCACCGGAAGCGGCCTTGAGCCATCCATGAAATTCGGCCTCTTTTCCTGAACTGATGACTCTCTTATCTATCCCCAACCGTTCCTCTACCGACATTAAGGCATTATAATGCACTTCAGAGTCATCGTGCCCCTCGATCTGGGAAGTATCAATCCCTGTTATCTCTTCCATAAATTTATTCCAGTAAAGATAATTGAAATGATCTTCCGGATCTTTCACAAACACACCCAAAGGCAAATGATCTAATATCGTATTCAGTAACTCATGAACAGTATCCGGCTCATTTAAGGTTACTTTCTTTTGAGAGCTGTTGCAGCTATCATTTGTTCCCATAATATAACTTGCTATTTTTCCAATGTAGGCAAAGATATTAATTTTTTACGGTACCCCACTATATAGATACATCAATTTTCAACGCTTACAGAAATTTACAGGACAATTATTACAAGAGCCGGGGTTACTATTGTAGAATTTGACAAATATTATTTACCTTTACGGAGAATTTAATGATAAAAGATGAGATTTGACGAATTGGATTTAGAAGAGGCCGTATTGGACGGACTCGATGCTATGAATTTTCAGGAAACAACTCCTGTACAGGAATTAACTATTCCTGTTATCTTAGAAGGGAAGGATATTATTGCCTGTGCACAAACCGGTACAGGGAAAACAGCAGCCTACGTGTTGCCATTAATTAACCAATTAAGCAAAGGCAATCATCCTGACAATGCGGTCAATGCAGTTATTATGGCTCCAACCCGCGAGTTGGCCCAGCAGATAGACCAGCAGATCGAAGGTTTTACATATTTTGTTCCGGTATCGGCTGTGGCCGTATACGGTGGTACCGACGGAGTTGCCTGGGAGCAACAGAAGCGTGGTATGGAAATGGGGGCCGATATCGTTATCGCCACTCCGGGACGTTTGTTGTCCCACCTGAAACTGGGAACAGTAGACCTTTCACAGGTTTCCTATTTTGTACTGGATGAAGCAGACCGTATGCTGGATATGGGATTTTACGACGACATCATGCAGGTATATAAACAACTGCCTCCCACTTGTCAGACTATCATGTTCTCGGCTACCATGCCACCCAAAATCCGGACGTTAGCAAAAACAATCCTGAAGAATCCCGAAGAAGTCAAAATTGCCATCTCACGACCTCCCGAAACAATTATGCAGACAGCCTATATCTGCTATGATCCTCAGAAGCTAAAGATACTTGAAGACCTGTTCTTGCAAAGTCGCCCGCAACGTGTCATTATTTTCTCTTCCTCCAAAATGAAAGTGAAAGAGCTCGCCTCCACCCTGAAACGAATGAAGTTCAATGTAGCAGCCATGCACTCCGACCTGGAGCAGTCGCAGCGCGAAGAGGTAATGAAAGAGTTCAAGAACGGACATATCGATATCCTGGTGGCAACCGATGTTGTTTCGCGCGGTATTGACATCAACGACATCAAACTGGTAGTAAACTACGATATCCCCCACGACCCGGAAGATTATGTACACCGCATCGGCCGTACTGCCCGTGGTACCGGAGGCGAAGGATTGGCCATCACATTCATCAGCATTGAAGAGCAGGCACAATTCAAACGTATTGAAGACTTCCTGGAAAAAGAAGTTTATAAAATTCCCATCGACCCGAAGTTCGGCGAAACCCCGCTATACGAACCTGAAAAATACGGAAACATGCGTCGCGGACGTGGACGTCCCCGGAAAGACGGTAGCACCGGAGGAAGATCCTTCGAAAACAAACGTCCGGGAACTCCCTCCAGAAACGGTAACCGCCGCGGAAGACCACGGAAAGAATCTTAATATTTTAATCGAAACACATACAAACTAATAGAACAGTCTATAGAGACTTTCGAAAGTAACCCCGAGTCAAGCTTGGGGTTTTTATTTATACCTCCTCTACATAAACATAAAAAAACCCGGAGTTAATAAACTCCGGGCCGATTAAAATCCCTACGGGACTTTCTGTATATTTTTTTGATTCCTGACGAATTATCCGTTCATGGAAGCCAGGAACTCCATATTGTCATAAGTCTGTTCCATCCGTTTCTTCACAAACTCCATCGCTTCGATCGAATTCATATCCGACAGATATTTACGAAGAACCCACATACGGTTCAATGTACTTTCATCCTGCAACAAATCGTCGCGGCGAGTACTTGAAGCAGTAATGTCGACAGCCGGATAGATACGCTTATTAGACAGCTTGCGATCCAACTGCAATTCCATATTACCCGTACCCTTGAATTCCTCAAAAATCACATCGTCCATCTTAGAACCAGTCTCAGTCAATGCTGTTGCCAGAATCGTCAGGCTACCACCGTTTTCGATATTACGGGCTGCACCAAAGAAGCGTTTCGGTTTCTGTAATGCGTTCGCATCCACACCGCCGGAAAGAACCTTACCGGAAGCCGGCTGAACTGTGTTATAAGCACGTGCCAGACGAGTAATCGAATCCAACAGGATCACTACATCGTGACCGCATTCAACCATACGTTTAGCCTTGTTCAAAACGATTTCGGCAATCTTCACGTGGCGTTCTGCCGGTTCATCGAAAGTAGAAGCGATCACTTCCGCATCAACGCTACGTGCCATGTCGGTTACTTCCTCCGGACGTTCGTCGATCAACAGGATGATCATATAGACTTCCGGATGGTTTGCTGCAATCGCATTGGCGATATCTTTCAGCAACATGGTTTTACCGGTCTTTGGCTGTGCTACGATCAAACCACGCTGTCCTTTACCGATCGGCGAGAACAGGTCGACTACGCGAACAGCGATATTGTCGTATACTTTCGGAGCCTTGCGTGCTGTAAGCATGAATTTTTCATCCGGGAAAAGCGGTGTCAGATGATCGAAAGGAACGCGGTCGCGCACTTCTTCCGGCGAACGACCATTGATCTTGTCCACTTTTACCAGCGGGAAATATTTTTCACCTTCCTTCGGCGGACGGATAGCACCTTCCACCACGTCACCAGTCTTCAGTCCGAACAGTTTGATCTGCGACTGCGATACATAAATATCGTCCGGTGAAGTCAGGTAGTTATAATCGGAAGAACGCAGAAAACCATAACCATCCTGCATCATTTCCAATACGCCTGTACCGATCAGGATACCGTCAAACTCGTATTGCTTATCTTGCGATGCATTATTATTGTTATTGTTGCGCTGATTATTGTGGTTGTTCTGTCTGTTATTGTTATTCTGACGGGGCGTGTTCTGTTGCTGCGGTTGCGAAGCGGCCTGCGGTTCAGGCTGCTGCGGTGCAGCTTTTTCCTGTTTGGCAGGTGAAGGGGAGAACGGGAAGAGTTGGTCAAGAACCGACTTGGTGTCCGGATGTCTGAACACAACCCTTTTAGGTTCGTTAGCTGCCGGAGCCTCTGCTGCCGGTGCTTCAGGAGCCGTTTCAACGACAGGTTCTGCGGGAGTCGCCGGAGCTACGGGAGCCGCTTCGACTACCGGCAACTCTTCGGGAGCGCCTTCAACTACAACCGGAGGTAATAAGGGCTTTTCTATAGCTACTTCCGTAGTGACAGTCTGAGGGGCTTTCGAAACTTTCACTTCGTCCGTCTGATTAGCCGGAGCAACTGCACCAGCTACTTTTTCCTTCTTTTCAATACGTACTCTTTTCTTACGCTCAGATTGTTCCTTTTTTTCTGCAACTACAGCTGCCTGCTTTTCTTCAACAGGTTGTGTGGCTTTAGGGGCTACAACCTCGGTTGTTTCTGCTTTTGCAACTTTCGGTTTGCTTTCAGCCTTCGGTGCTTTTGCAGCAGCCGTTTTAGAAGGTTTCTTTGCTTTTGTCTGCTTTTCAGCCTTCTTAGCTTCTTTTTCTTTCTCCTTTTCTGCCTGTAGACCTGCGTATGAGATAGCCTGTTCATCAAGAATGCGATAAACAAGTTCTTCTTTTTTCAAAGAACTTATTTTCTTAATTCCCAACTCTTCCGCTATACTCTGCAATTCAGGAAGGAGTTTTTCATTTAGTTCTAGAATGTTATATTTCTGCATATTGAGAAGTGAGTAATAAAAACGGCGCACGATAAAAGATTGTACAATACGTGCCTTCCGCTATCATTGTATCTTAATAGTTTTTGATAATAAAAATTTCAATGTAAAACCGGATTGTTTAGCTAATTTGAATCATTAGTAACACATCTGCGGAGCAAATCTTTGCAAATGTAAGAACATTTTTAATTATTCTATTATTTTTGTCGAAAAAAAATTCACAACCAGCACACTCTTAGTCGTTTTGTCGATACAATAACGATTGTCAGAGCGCTCTCCCACAATCCAGAGGATGTTTTCACCGCTACAAAGGAGCCATGTCTGCTCTTTGTCCATGCGGCTGAATTTATGATCTGAGAAATAATCGCTCAGTTTCTTACGGCCTTTCATTCCAAAGGGAATAAACCAATCACCTTCTTTCCATTTACGAAGTGTCAGAGGAAACGAGAGTTTGTCGTAATCAAAATAGGCGATATGTTTATCCTTCCGGAAACAGAAGTCAGTAGTAATAACAGATTTAAAGAAAGAAAGTTCAACCGGACCCCGCCAGATCTCTTCTACGATATCATCCGCAGTAAAAGTATATTCCTGCTCTTCTTCTTTCTTTACAGGCGAAAGCAGCAGATATTCACGGTCTTTCAGCAAACGATAGTCGGGTGAGTAGAACATTTTGCCCGATTCTCCCGTTAGCGAACGGAACACATCGTCGGCCACCTGCCGGGTAAAACCGTAAGGTTTCAGCAATTCATACAGGATCGTTGCCGGCGAAGGATACTCCATCAGGCGGGCAATCGGGATACGGAAATCTTCTTCCAACAATTCCCGGCGCGCCTTTTCCACTACATGCAGATAGATAGCCTCTGTTTCGGCCAGATGATCGGCTGTACGCGCAATAGCCGCTTTTACGGAAGGATTCAACTCTTCCAGCAAAGGAAGTACACGCAGACGGATAAAGTTACGTGTATAGGCATCCGACAAGTTCGTGCTGTCGGTTACATAAGATAGCTGCTGTTCAGCAAGCCAATCCAGTATCTCGCTACGGCTGACAGCCAGCAAAGGACGCACCACATAACCATTTTTAGGCCGGATCCCTCCCAATCCACGGATTCCTGTGCCACGGACCAGGTTCATCAATACGGTTTCCACACTGTCGTCGCGATGATGGGCCACGGCAATCGCTTGTGCACCCAAACGCAGCCTCATCTCTTCAAACCAGTTATAACGCAGTTCTCGGGCCGCCATCTCGATAGAAAGATGATGTTCGGCTCCATAAGCCGTTGTATCAAAATCTATTTTATAGAAAGGAACATCCAGTGTACGTGCCATCTCCCGGGCAAACTGTTCATCGCGGACAGACTCGTCGCCACGCAGATGAAAATTACAATGCAGGGCGACACAAGGATAATCGAGCTGCACAAGCAAAGCAAGCAAGGCAACCGAATCGGCTCCCCCGCTCAAACCAACCAGCACAGGCCCGTCACCGGACAGCAACTGTTGTTTCTCTATGTATGCACGGACAATATTTCTCATTGGTACAAAAATCAGCACGGATTACACAGATTCCACAGTCTAATCAAATAAGAACCGTGTTAATCCGTGTAATCCGTGCCTTAAAAATTATAGATGTAATTTTAATCTTCTATACCTGCCAGTTCCGGGTCAATCATGATACGTCCGCAATATTCGCAAACGATCACTTTCTTACGCAACTTGATATCCATCTGTTTCTGAGGCGGAATCTTGTTGAAGCAACCACCGCAGGCATCACGCTGGATATAAACGACAGCCAAACCGTTGCGGGCACCTTTACGGATACGCTTGAATGCAGTCAGCAAACGGGGTTCGATTGTTGTTTCCAGTTTTTTAGCCTTTTCGCGCAGTCTTTCTTCTTCCTGCTTTGTTTCAGAAATGATTTCTTCCAGTTCGCTTTTTTTCTGAACCAGGTCAGCCTTACGGCCGTCCAGTCTTTCGGAAAGCTGGGCAATCTCTTCTTTCTTATGGTTAATCGCTTCGCCGAATTCGCGGATCTTCTTTTCAGAAAATTCGATTTCAAGTCCCTGGAATTCGATTTCCTTTGACAGGTTATCAAATTCGCGGTTGTTGCGCACGTTATCCAGTTGCGATTTATATCTCTCGATCAGTCCGGTAGATTCTGTAATTCTGTGTTTCTGTTCAACAACAGCACTCTCATAATCCTGGATCTCCGACTGATAGTTCTGAAGACGGGTTTCCAATCCTGCAATCTCATCTTCCAGGTCCTGAACTTCCAGGGGAAGCTCTCCACGAAGCGTTTTGATCTTATCAATTTCAGTCATCATCGTCTGAAGTTGATAAAGCGTAGAAAGCTTTTCTTCAACTGTATACTCTTTTTCAGCTGATTGTTTATCTGTAGCCATTCTATAAATATTTTACCGGGTTTGAATTAACATTCGAAAAATGTACGGCAAAGGTAGGGAATTTTTTCGATATTATGTTATAAAAGATGTCTTTTGTACATACTTCGGATTCATAATGACCTATTACAGCCAGCAGAATACGATCCTCTACATCATAAAAGTCATTGTATTTGGCCTCACCTGTAATGAACACGTCCGCACCGTAGGCTATCGCATCTTTTATCAGGAATGCACCACTGCCGCCACACAAGGCAACTTCACGTATCGGCTTGCCTGTAAAGGCCGAATGCTTCACGCAACCGACCTGAAAGAGGTCTTTTATCCGTTGCAGAAAAACCAACTCGTCCTCTTCTTCGGGCAACTCTCCCACTACCCCCGAACCAACCTGGTCCCAGGTATTATTCAAAGGATAGAAATCGAACACAGGTTCTTCGTACGGATGAACCGAAAGCAGGGCGCGTGTAATCGTCGATTTACGAAAAGCGGGTAATATCGTTTCGATGCGGATTTCGCGCTCCACATGCAACTCTCCCACTTCACCACAAAACGGATTTGTACCCTCTCCGGCACGGAAAGTTCCCTTACCTGCCAGATTGAAACTACATGAATCGTAAGCACCAACAGTACCGGCACCGGCATTGAACAAGGTAGTCCGTACCAACTCCGCATACACCTCGGGCACAAAAGTGACCAGTTTCAGCAAGGCTCCCTTCTGAGGACTCAGCACACGTACATTTTCCAGTCCGATCAGTTCCGCCAAACGGAAGTTAACGCCTCCGGCAGCATTATCGATATTGGTATGGGCTGCATAGATCACCAGATCATATTTGCATGCCTTTATCATACACCGCTCGATATAAGTGGAACCGGTCAACGACTTGAATGCTTTAAAGGCTAAAGGATGATGTGAAATAATCAGGTTACACCCCATTTCTATCGCCTCGTCGACCACCTCCTCGGTAACGTCCAGGCAAAGAAGCGCACCGGTGGCAAGCTGGTTCACATCACCGACCTGTACACCAGCATTATCAAAGCTTTCCTGCAATGGCAACGGAGCGTATTGCTCCAATTCTTTCAGAACATCCTTTATCCGTATCATAACAATAATTTATCAATTTGCCAAAATGCCAATGTGCCAATTATGAGGTTACCTTCTTCATTGGCACATTGGCACATTTTCATATTTGCTCATTATTTATCTTCAGACACAATTCATCCAACTGCACGTCGTCGATTACAGACGGAGCATCGAGCATGACATCGCGGCCTGAATTGTTTTTCGGGAAAGCGATACAGTCGCGGATTGAATCGAGACCGGCAAATAAAGACACCCAACGGTCCAGACCATAAGCCAGACCTCCGTGAGGCGGCGCACCATACTTGAAAGCATTCATCAGGAAGCCGAACTGAGACTGTGCTCTTTCTTCGGTGAATCCCAACAACTGGAACATCTTATCCTGCAATTTGCTGTCATGGATACGGATAGAACCTCCACCCACTTCAACACCATTGATAACCATATCGTAAGCATTAGCACGTACGGCACCCGTATCGCTATCCAGCAAGGGAATATCTTCCGGCTTCGGAGAGGTGAACGGATGGTGCATAGCATAGAAACGCTGATCTTCTTCGCTCCACTCAAACAGAGGGAAGTCAACCACCCACAGGCAAGCAAACTTGTTCTTATCGCGCAACCCCAACTGACTTGCCACTTCAAGACGCAATTCGCAAAGCTGTTTGCGGGTCTTCATCGCATTATCGCCTGAAAGGATCAGGATCAGGTCGCCCGGTTTTGCACCGAAGGCTTCCTTCATCTGTTGCAATGTTTCCTGTGTATAGAATTTGTCTACGCTCGACTTCACGCTGCCATCGGCTTCTACGCGGGCATATACCATACCCTTCGCTCCTACCTGCGGACGTTTAACGAATTCAGTCAACGCATCCAGTTGTTTACGTGTATAAGTTGCTGCCCCTTCTGCACAGATACCGCCAACATAAGCAGCATCATCGAATACAGAGAAACCATGACCTTTCATAATATCCATCAATTCGACAAACTTCATGCCGAAACGCAGGTCGGGTTTGTCGCTACCATAATATTTCATTGCATCGTGCCAGGTCATGCGCTGGAACGGCTCTTTAATTTCGATGCCACGGATTACCTTGAACAGGTGCTTTGCCATACCTTCAAAGATATTCAGTACATCTTCCTGCTCAACGAAACTCATTTCGCAGTCGATCTGTGTAAATTCCGGTTGACGGTCGGCACGCAGGTCTTCGTCGCGGAAACATTTCACGATCTGGAAATAACGGTCGAAACCGGAAACCATCAGCAACTGCTTCAAGGTCTGCGGTGACTGCGGTAATGCATAGAACTGTCCCGGATTCATACGTGAAGGAACAACGAAGTCGCGGGCACCTTCAGGAGTTGAATTTACTAACACCGGAGTTTCCACTTCCAGGAATCCCTGTTTATCCAGATAGTTACGAACTTCGAAAGCCATGCGGTGGCGCAGTTCCAGATTCTTACGAACGGCATTACGACGCAAGTCAGGTAACGGTATTTCATACGCAGGTCGTCTCCACCATCCGTTTCATCTTCGATCGTGAAAGGAGGAGTTACTGCTGCATTCAGTACATTCAGTTCCGAAACAATCAGTTCGATATCCCCTGTCGGAATATTTTTGTTCTTGCTGGAACGTTCTCTGACAGTTCCTGTTACCTGAATCACATACTCACGGCCCAGTTTGTTTGCTTTTTCACAAAGATCAGCATCTACTTCCTGGTTGAATACCAGCTGGGTTATACCATAACGGTCACGAAGATCGACAAACGTCATACCGCCCATCTTACGAGTTCTCTGCACCCATCCGGCTAAAGTAACCACCAGACCTTCGTCTGCCAGGCGCAAGTTTCCACATGTTCTTGTTCTATACATCTTTTTAAAGATTTATTTGTTTTAATTCCATGAATCAAAAGTATACATACAATGTACCTGTAAAATACTATTGTACTCTACGCGCAGCCGGTCTGCAAAGATAATACTATATTCATTAACTGTAATATTTTCATTGAAATTAAAAGAAAAACAGGATAACCTAACTAAAGATACTTGTAATTACTCAACACAAAACAACTGTCATACTATCATAACACAAACCTCATCAATTGATATTCAAAGCCATGCATCGTATGATAGTTTAGATGATACGGATCGACACAACCATCATACTATCATAAACGCACCTATATTTATCATGCAGTATATTGTTTATTTTCAACAACATAACGACCCATTTACGCTGAGACCCGGGTCTGTTTCCCCTTCACACCCGGGTCTCAGCACAGTTCAAACCCAGGTGTAAAAGGCACTCAAATAGGGGTCTCAGAGAAATAATCCGCTTATTCTTCGCAAAAAAAGCTATAACATCACTAAAAAAAGAAGCATATATAATGTAAAATAGCTCACCGACAATACATTCAGGCACCTTATATTTTCGATAAACAGGAAGATATGATAGTTAAATGAGGATTATGACAGTTGCCATGATAGTTATTTCAAACAACTATCATAGATATACACATTGAGATTCAATCAATATAAAAGAAAAATGAGAGTATGACAGTTTATTTGTAAAAAACTAACCAGGAAAGAAAAGTTTGGATAATATATCATATAGATTAAAAAATAAAAAGAGAACCAACCAATTCGTTGATTCTCTTTCTTGTCGGGGTACCAGGATTCGAACCTGGGACCCCCTGCTCCCAAAGCAGGTGCGCTAACCGGACTGCGCTACACCCCGTTTTGCAACCCCTTTATTGTCGATTGCGGTGCAAAGGTAAGTATTTATTTTTATCCACCAAATATTTCGTGTTCTTTTTTAATTGATTATTTTCGCATCTGTTTAATTACAAGATTTAAAGGAAAGGAGGTGAAACAGCAGAAAGAAGGACAAGCAGACATGAACATATTGCTAGCCAATATGTTATAATATAAACGTATCAACATTAAAAATAGTATGATAATTGCCTATACACGAACATATTCAAACAAGCAACAAAGTGACAATCAAAAAAATGCGATTGAACAGTTTGCCGCGAACAATAACATGACTATAGACAAATGGCATAAAGATACACGAACAACATCCTCACGACATAAGAACAGGCTTGAAGATATTATAAAAAATATGGAGGCCGGCGATACATTAATTGTAGCCGATGTCACACGCCTGAGCCGGAGGTTGATGGAAATTATGCATTTGATATTATTATGTATTGAAAAAAAGATCACTCTTTACTGTCTCAAAGAAGGGTATACTTTTGAAAACAATGTCGACAGCAAAACGTTAGCATTTACTTTTGGGCTCGTCTCGGAAATTGAAAGCAAACTAATCTCGACACGGACAAAAGAATCGCTGGAAATTACCAGAAGCCGGGGTACAACCCTCGGACGCCCGAAAGGTACTCCCAAAATGGACCACCTACTTGCGCAGAAAGAACAGATAGAAAAGGAACTCAACGAAGAAAATGCTACGTACGCCGAACTGGCCGAGTATTACCAGGTATCGCTCAGTAGCTTTAAAAAATTTGTCAGAGATAATATTCCGCCGTCACTTCCCGGACGAAAAAGAAGAGGAAGAAAACAGGCTGAATAGTACAAATAAACGAAGGGGAATTGAAACAAATCGACAGGCTTACGTTTCAATTCCCCTTTTTATTAATATCTGTCAGAGATATTATTTTTCTATCCGGATACGGGCGTCTACCGCAAATAATCCCCGGTCGGTTGCAACCAACGGGTTAATATCCATTTCTTTTATTTCAGAAGCAAAACGAAGCAAAGTTGAAAGACGGACTATAATGTCTGCATATTGTTGCTCGTCGATACCTTTCTGCCCGCGTGTACCTTTAATAATCGGGTAACCGCGTAAAGAACGAATCATTGAAAAGGTCTCGTCATAGGATAACGGAGCCAGACCGTAAGAAACATCTTTCAGTACCTCAACAAAAATACCTCCCAGACCGCAAAGGATTACATGACCGAAGCCTTCCTCATACTTCGCCCCGAGGAACAACTCCTGCCCTTTCAGCATAGGCTGTACCATAATTGCCGTCACATCCGGCAGGCGCATCATACGTTCAAACTCAAACAACAAGTGCTCCTCACTGCGGATATTCAGGGCTACACCGCCAATATCACTTTTATGTACAGGACCGACCACCTTCGCTACAACAGGGAATTTTACACGTTTGGCAAAAGTAATCAACTCGTCTTTGTCGGTCGATGTAAACTCTTCCACCAATGGGATATTGGCAGCACCCAGCAGCGTACGAACCTGTTCGGGAGCCAGATAACCGTTGGATGGCAACTGGTCGATGATACGACGCACTTCGGGCACATTGACACCATATAATTGTATATCGGTACTCATCGGCTTCGGCGTATTGATCACACGGGAAAGAGCCGTACCCAAAGTCACCTCGTCCGAGAAATTCACATGCCCCTTTTTCACAAAGCTGCGCACTTCCGGGCCGGCAGTTACGATAGAAGGCAATACCGGGAAGATTGGTTTCTTACACTCTTCCATTTTTTTATGAAGCACTTCGTATGTATCATATAATTTCACCAGGCCGGGACTTCCGAAAATAACCATCATCAAATCGACTTCTTCAAACTTATTCTCACAGAAGTCTATTGCCGTAGCCAAATGCTCCGGTGTTCCCGTTCCGATAATATCAATCGGATTACTAACGGCTGCTCCGGGATATAACTTGGATTTCAACTCGGTCGCTATCGGACCTTCCAGATTGGGGACGTTCAGACGGCCTTTGGAAAGAGCATCCGCCAACATGACGGCAGGGCCTCCGGCGTGTGTAATGATTGCACAGTTTTTTCCTTTTACTTCTTTCAGGGTGAAAATACAGGCGACTGTCGTTAGCTCTTCACGGCTGAAACAGCGTACGATACCGGCTTTACGGAACAGAGCTTCCACAGCCGAATCCGAACTGGCAATCGCACCGGTATGCGAGGAAGCGGCACGCTTGCCCGATTCGGTGCTTCCTGCTTTGATGGCTGCGATATGACAGCCTTTGCGAATCAGCGAAGCGGCATGATACAATAATTTATCGGGATTTTTAATCTGTTCGATATAAAGCATCTTGATTTTGGAATCGAGTACAGGATCAAAGTTACGGTCCATATACTCAATCACCTCCTCTACCCCAATCTGCTTGGAGTTGCCAACCGACCATACAGAGGAGAAACGCAATCCTTTTGTCAATGCCGATTCAATGATGAAAAGCGCCGTACCGCCGGAACTGGAGACGAAGTCGACTCCGTCGGGATGAAATTCAGGGATAGGCTGTGTAAACACTCCATGAAAATTCATATTCATCAGTCCGATACAGTTCGGGCCAATCATGGAAGCACCTGCTTCGTTCACACTATCCAGCATCTGATTTTCGAGTACAGCCCCCTCGTGGGTCTCTTCGCCAAAGCCGGCGGAAACCACGATAAATGCTTTTACATTCTTCTGTTTAGCCAGGATATCAACTGCTTCGGGACACGAAGAACCGGGAATCGATATGATAGCCATTTCCGTATCCGGAATATCCTGCACGGAATGATACGATTTCAGACCTTGCACGTCGTCTTCCCTGGCATTCACGACATACAGTTCTCCTTTATATTTGCCATCAAGGAGATTTCGTACCAAACGCCCGCCCGGCTTGTGTACATTATTCGAGCCGCCTACTACGACTATGCTCTTCGGGTCGATTAATTCTCGGTTAATCATAACATTTTGATTATTTTGATTCAATGAACTGGAACAAATATAGCTTTTTTATCCATTTATCCATCGAACAGGGGTTATTTATTTACATTTTGCACATTCTGAGCACAACCAGTCGCACCAGGCATCCATGCCGTCCCCTTTCGTTGCCGACACTTCAAACACCTGCAAATGATGATTCACCTTTAAAGCATTACTCTTCAAGGTCTCTATATCGGTATTCAGATAGGGTGCCAGGTCTGTCTTATTGATTACGCAAACATCGGCTTCTGCAAAGATGTGCGGGTATTTCAACGGCTTATCGTCACCTTCGGTCGTGCTAACGATAACAACTTTCTTTGCTTCGCCCAGGTCGAACATGGCAGGACAAACAAGGTTGCCGACGTTCTCTATGAAAAGTATCGAGTGATCGGCCGGTGCCAGATGTTTGACTGCGTGGTTCACCATATCGGCTTCCAGATGGCAACCGGTCCCGGTGTTGACCTGGAAAACGGGGATATCCAGTGCGGCAATGCGGTCGGCATCATTAGAAGTCTGCTGGTCTCCCTCAATGACATACAAAGGGAGTTTGCCTTTCAGGCGGCGCACGGTTTCCTCCAGCAACGTAGTCTTTCCGGAACCGGGCGAACTCATCAGGTTCAGGCAGAAGATTTTCTTTGCCTCAAAATAACCGCGGTTGCGCTCCGCCAGCAGATTGTTCCGCCGGAGTATATCCTGTTCAAGAGTTATTACCTTATCCTCATCGTGATGGTGATGATGATGTTCATGGCCATGTTCATGATGATGGTCGTGTTCGTGATGATGATGGTGTTCTCCACACCCACAAGTTCCACACATAAGCGTTTTGTATTTATTATTTAATAACAATAGATTTTACACGAAGTTCTTTTCCTTTAATGATTTTAACACAATAGGAACCGCATGCCGGGCAAGGCGTGAATAGAGTCTCCATCGGAAAAGTCAGCCCGCAGCCGGTGCACATGCCCTCACCGTCAATGATATGGCGGACAATCGAAGCATGTTCGAGCAGGGAACCTTTCACAGCACTTTCCAGTGCGAAATCAAGCGTATGCAATTCCACACCCGCCAGACGGCCGATTTCCAGTTCCAGCTCTTCGACGGCTTCCGAATGACGGCTGCGCGCCTGCTCTTCGGCCAGTTCTACGATACTTTGTGCAATAGACATTTCGTGCATAATCAGTCTTTTTTATTCCGGGAAGCGGCAATGGCCAGCTGGCCGACGGCAACTCCCCCGTCATTACATGGTATACGGCCCGGGACATACAACGGGATGCCTTTTGCGGCAAATAAATGTTGTAACTGTTCCGTCAACCTTTTATTTTGAAAACAGCCGCCGGAGATAACCACGCGGGTCGCTCCGGTCTGTTGCAGATGGCGTACGGCCTCGTCGAGCAGCAGGAAAGCCATCGTATTATGGAACCGGGCAGCCAGGTCACCGACGGAGACTCCGGAAGCCCAATCGTTCAACAGTCCTTCAAACAAGGGACGGAAGGATATAACACCTTCCTTTATTATAACCGGATAACGCACCGACTGTTCACTGCCGGCTGCCTGCTCCAGTTTTACAGGAGCCTCGGCCTGATGGGTCGACACGTCGCACAATCCCAAGAGGGAGGCGACGGCATCAAACAGCCGGCCGGCACCCGACGTATAGGGCGTATTGACGCCTCTCTCCATCATCGTCATCAGCAGGCGGATTTTATCCGCACCCACCCGTTCAGGAAAGCTTTCCGGGAAACGGGCGGAATCTCCCCAATAATGCCACAGATAAGCGACAGTCATCCGCCAGGGTTCCACAGCCGCCTTATCGCCACCGGGCAGCGGGACATATTCAAAATGCGAGAGACGGCGGTACTCTTTGCGGTCGCAGAGGAAGAACTCACCTCCCCAGACCTTTCCGTCGTCACCCAGCCCCGTCCCGTCCAGGACGATGGCAACCACTTTCTCATGCAAGCCATATTCCAGCATGCAGGCTGCCGCATGGGCGTGATGATGTTGTATTTTCAGCAGAGGTAATCCGGTACGTGCGGCAATGCGCTCCGCTTCCTGCGATGAGAGATAGTCAGGATGCATATCGCAGACCAGTAGAGAAGGGGTGAAACGGAAAAGATGCCGGAAGCGGTCCAGCGATTCCGTGTAGAAGCTGAATGTCTCCCAGTTCTTCAAGTCGCCGATATACTGGCTTTGCAGAATGGTATCCCCTTTTCCCAAGGCAAACGTATTTACTTTCTCCGCACCGAAAGCCAGGATACCTTCCACGGGAATGTCGGCAAAGAAAGGCTCCGGTACATAGCCGCGCGAACGACGCACCAGGCAAGGTTGCCCGCCGCAAACCTGAAGGACTGAATCGTCCACCCGGTTATGAATATCTCTGTTATGGTGAAGCAAGAGAGCGACTTTTCCGGACAACTGCTCCACGGCTTCGTCCGGAGTTATGGCAATAGGGTAATCGCTCAGGTTGCCACTTGTCATCACCAAGGCCGGTGTGTCGAGGGCGGCAAACCAATCCTCATGCAACGGCATATAAGGCAACATACAGCCCAAGGTCCGCATGCCGCGGTTTATATCGTCCGCCAGTGCTTTCTTTTGTTTCAGCAAGACAATCGGGCGACGCCAAGAAGACAGACAGTCTTCTTCGACCGGGCCCGCCTCCGCATAATGCCGCAAATGTTCCATATCGCGGAACATAACGGCAAAAGGCTTGCTGTCACGCTGCTTTATCGCCCGCAAACGTGCCACCGCCTCCCCGTTCAGGGCATCGCATATCAGATGATAGCCGCCAATACCTTTCGCCGCTATCACTTCTCCTTCACGAAGCAGGCGGACGGACAGGTCCAGCAACTTATCATACTCCTTTATCTTTACATTATTATATATGGCATAATAGAAAGGCCCGCAATGATTGCAGGCCACAGGCTGTGCATGGAAACGGCGGTCGCTTACCGTCGTGTATTCCCTCCGGCAGTCGGGACACATGGCAAAGGCGGCCATCGTGGTCTGCTTCCGGTCGTAAGGTAAATCGCGGATGATGGAGAAACGGGGGCCGCAATGCGTACAGTTGATAAAAGGATAACGCAGGCGATGCGGCTGCCTCATCCGGTCGGAAAGGCATTCGGGACAAACAGCGATATCGGGCGCCACCTGCGTCACCTCTTCCGAATCGGAACGGCTGGGTGCAATCATAAAATCCGGATAATCCGTATCTGCAACGTCGGCTTCTTCCCATTGAACACTATGGATCGAAGCAACTGCCGGATGCTCATTTCTGATCCGGGAAATAAACAGTTCCCGCTGCTCCGGAGTCAGGATCGCACGGATCGACACTCCGTTATTCCGGTTACCGACCTCTCCTTTTATCTTCATCTCATTTGCTATACGATAGATAAAAGGACGAAAGCCAACGCCTTGCACTAACCCACGGATTGTCAATATCGATATTCTCACACTGTTTGTTTTACTATGCTCACAAATATAGAGGGTTTAAGTTTAACAAACAACCGAACCCGGCAACAATAGAGATAACTTTTATCTATAAATTCACTAGTGTCCCGTTAAAATCGGGACGAGTTATTAATTAATCAAATAATCCCGGAATAAGGGGATTAAATTGTTCTTTGACATCATTGAAATTAGTCTTATTAAACAG
>NZ_QSDP01000070.1:0-32504 GCF_003463685.1 Parabacteroides sp. AM58-2XD | reverse complement strand
TTATTTTTGTTTAGAAAAGGCTGGTGTCTGATTCTGGATTAAATGTGATAAAATGTAAATACGATAAAAAATATTAAAATAGATACGTTAAGTTGAGTAGGGAAATTACAGGCATTAAAATAACTAATTTGTAAGAATTTCATAGACATACCAGGCCTGTATATATAATAAGGGATTGCTCGGGATGAGTGATCCCTTTCTTTTAATAGTTCCTTTTATTCCGGTATGTTTAATTTTATAAATAAACTCTTTACCTTTGGGGGGGACAAATTAACAACAATGGAAAAGAGTAAAACAATCGTTAATATAAATAATGTAGTAACCCGTTTACCGGAACTGCGTTTTGCTGAGCCGTTCAGTTGGAAAATCAATGAAGGGGAGCAATGGGCAATAGTCGGACCTAACGGAGCTGGTAAAACATTGATTGCAGACCTGATACAGCGCAAGTTTGCATTGAAAGAGGGAGAGGTGACGTTCGGTTATGATGACAAAATCAGTAATCTGATAAAAAGTATAGCATTCAAAGACATTTACTCATTAGCTGATTGCCGGAATTCTTATTACCAACAACGCTGGCACTCGACGGAAACCGATGAAGTGCCGACTGTAGAAGATATTTTGAAAGAATATTCCGGTACAACGGATTTACATCAGATACTCTCGTTTTTCGGTATTGAGGATTTGCTGCCTAAAAAACTTATTTTTCTTTCCAGCGGGGAACTCCGGAAATTTCTTGTCGTCCGTTCTTTATTGAACCATCCGCGTATTTTGATACTGGATAATCCTTTTATCGGTCTGGATGCGGCTTCGCGTGATGTGTTGGTTCATTTACTGCAACAAATGGCGAAGCTGGATAATGTACAGGTTATTCTATTGTTGTCGAATCCGGATGACATACCGGAGATGATAACTCACGTCCTGCCAGTCTATAACCGTACACCTTATCCTCCTCAGACACGGGCTGATTTCATGGGCCGGACAGACTTGTTGGCACATTTGTTTCCCGGTTATTCCGGGGATATTTCATTACCCGTATCGGTTAAAAAACCCTCTACCCATGAAGTGACGTTCCGTATGGAGCATGTCTCCATTAAATATGGTAGCCGCACTATTTTAAAAGAACTGGACTGGGAAGTGAAAAATGGAGAGAAATGGGCGTTATTCGGTCCCAATGGTGCCGGAAAATCAACTTTATTAAGTTTGATTTATGCAGATAACCCTCAATCTTACGCAAATACCTTATATTTGTTTGACCGGAAACGGGGATCGGGTGAGAGTATCTGGGATATAAAAAAGAGGATAGGATATGTTTCTCCGGAGATACATCTCTTTTATATGGAGAATGTGCCCACTTTAAATATCGTTGGTTCCGGATTTTTTGATTCTATCGGATTGTATCGTAAATGTACGGAAGAACAACAGTCTATAGCTTTGGCTTGGATGCGTGTCTTTGGGATTGAAGAATTGAAAGACCGTTCGTTCCTGACATTGTCTTCCGGGGAACAACGATTGGCTTTGCTGGCCCGGGCTTTTGTGAAAGATCCGGATTTAATTATTCTGGACGAGCCGTTGCACGGACTCGATATCAGTAATAAACGGAAGGCTGCCCGTATCATTGAGCAGTTTTGTGAACGGCCGGGAAAGACATTGATTTACGTCACTCATTATCCGCATGAATTACCTTCATGCGTTGATAAACGTTTTGAATTGATTAAACATGCTTAAAATATAATACCATGAAATTGAAAGTCACAGCTTTCTGGTTGGTTGTATTGGCTGCTTTGTTCATTTTTCTTCAGGAATATAGCAAGTTCCATTTCTTTTTTATCGAACAAAGTCAGTTATTTCAATTTACCGGTGAGTATATTTCTGAGAAACTGGCTATGCCTGGCGGGTTTGCGTTAACCTTATCTGAGTTTTTGGTGCAGTTTTTTATCTATCCCTATGCTGGTGCCGGAATTACTGCGGGACTGTTGCTGTTGACCGGATTAGGAATGAGAGGGATTGTTCGCCGGATCGCTTCGGACACGAATTGTTTCCTGCTTTATCTGATCCCGGTTGTTTTAATTATGTTCCTCCATTTTGATTTTAATTATCTGGTTTTTGGAACGATAGCATTCAATATGATGCTTTGTGCTTTGTATTTGTGCTTTTGTATATCGACAGATAAATGGCGGATGATAGCAGAGATTATTATAACACCTTTGCTTTATGGACTGGCCGGGTCTGTAGCATGTTTGTTCGCTTTGTCGGTGGTAGTATATGAGTTCTTTAATAAAACTCCCCGGTTTTACTGGTCGTTATTTTCTGTTGTTCTCGCTCTTCTTTGCGGGGTTTGCAGTGTCTATTTCTCGATGCTGGGGGAATATCGTTTTGCTTTCTTGCCGGATGCTTACTATCATACTGCATTGGAACCGAAAACTGTCATCTATTATTCATGGATTTCGTTGCCTCTGATCCTGATTGTCGCTTTTCTGTTGAGGAAAAGGAAGAAAGATACCAGTAAAAAACTCCTGATTGCCGGCGGACTCCTTCAGGTAATCCTTTTATTTGCGTTATGCTGGTGGGGAATACCTGAATATGGAGATAAGAAATCAGCCAAAGTGAAAGAACTCGACTATTATGCAAGAACGGAACAATGGGATAAAATAGTGGAAAGCAGTCAAGGTTCGTTGACTAATTATCTGAATATGTGTTTTTTGAATCTGGCATTATCTCAAAAAGGGGAGTTGGCAGATCGTTTGTTCAGTTTTGACCAGAGAGGGCCGCAGGGAATAATGGTCGGATGGAATAAAACAGAGCAGATATCCTCTTTATTGAGTGATATTGCTTTTGCCATGGGAAATCCGGCGATGGCTCAGGAAATGGCTTTTGAAGCATATGCAACAGCCATAGGAGAGGGGAACCCCCGTATGTTAAAGAGACTTGTTCAGACAAATATTATTTATGGGGAATATCCGGTGGCGGAGAAGTATCTGAATATATTGGAGAATACATTTTATTATAAAAAATGGGCTGGTGAACATCGTAAATTTTTATATAATGATGCTGCTGTAGAGCAGGATCCGGTATTGGGACCAAGGCGCAAATGTTTACCGAAAGAGAACTATCTTTCCGAGATAAACTATATCGAAAAAGACATGCGTATGATCGCTGAAGCCAATCCGGAAAATAAAGCGGCCATTGAGTATCTGGGAGCCTTTCTTTTATTGGCAAAGAATATGGAAGGTTTCAAAGGGCTGGTCGAAACTTATTATGGAACGGAGGTGCTTCCTGTGTTGCCGAAGTCTTTCCAGGAAGCAGTGATCACGTTGTCGGAAGCGGAACCGGATTATTGGAAACGTTTTGATATCTCTCCCTCCGTCATGCAACGTTTTGCAGAATACAAGAAGCAGGTTCTGGCGAACCGGAATAATAAGAGTGCCCTCCCCGGACTGTTGCGCAGGGCCTACGGAGATACTTACTGGTTTTATTTTATGTTTAAATAAAGGAATGGGATATGAATGGAAATTATAAATATATAGCATTGCTGGCCTTGTTTTTTTCTTGTTCGGACTCGGTTCAGGTGAGTGATACGTTAAGCGAAAGGCCTGCTATCTTCCCAGATTACACCGATATAACGATACCGGCAAATATCGCTCCGCTGAATTTCTCTCTGGAGAATCCTGTTGAAGATGCACGTGCTGTTCTGTCATTCTCGGATCAGCAGATAAAAGTGAAGGCGAAGGATAACCAGTTCGTTTTTCCTGTTTCTAAATGGAAAAAACTATTATCGTCTGCGGCAGGAAATGAGGTAAAGGTTGTTGTCCAGGTGAAAGATAAAGGGAAATGGGTGGAATATGCTCCTGTTAAATGGAATGTGGCGGCAGAACCGGTCGATCCTTATATAGCTTACCGTCTGATTGCACCGGGATACACTTTATGGAATAAAATGGGACTTTATCAGCGTAACCTGGAGAATTATACCGAGACGCCTATTATCGAGAATAAGATGAGTGGCAGGAACTGTGTGAATTGTCATTCATTTTGCATGCAGAATCCGGATAAGATGCTTTTCCATATGCGTGAAACATATCCGGGAACTCTTCTGATAGATGGCGATAAGATAGAAAAACTGAACACGAAAACCGAGCAAACAATATCTTCTTTGGTCTATCCTTCCTGGCATCCTTCCGGAAAATATGTGGCATTTTCTGTAAACAATACCAAACAGGGATTCCATGCCAACGACAGGAACCGTATAGAAGTGTTTGATGAGGCGTCGGACGTTGTTGTCTATGATGTGAAAAAACATGAGATTGTAACTACGGCTAAGTTGTTTTCCAAAGATGCTTTTGAAACTTTTCCGACATTCTCTCCGGATGGAAAAACACTTTATTTCTGTACGGCTCCGGCACGTCCTATTCCGGAAGAGTTTTCAGAGATCAAATATAATTTATGTGCTATCGGATTCGATCCTGACAGCCGTAGTTTCGGTTCGGAGGTCGATACTTTATATAATGCAGCAGTTTCAGGTCAGAGTGCTTCTTTCCCCCGGGTATCTCCGGACGGGAAATATTTAATGTATACAGTCTCGGGTTATGGAAACTTCTCAATCTGGCATAAAGATGCGGATTTGCAGATGGCGGATTTGTCAACAGGAGAAAGCATACCGTTAGATATATTGAATAGCGATGATGTGGAAAGCTATCATTCCTGGAGTAGCAATAGCCGTTGGGTCATATTCAGCAGTCGCCGTATGGATGGATTATATACGCGTCCTTATATCGCTTATATAGATGAAAAAGGAAATGCATGCAAACCGTTTTTATTGCCTCAGAAAGATACCGGCTTTTATGACCGTTTTATGATGTCATATAATATTCCGGAGTTTATTACCGGAAAGGTGAAAGTAGGAGGCAGGGTGTTAGGGCTGAAAGCGAAAGAGGATAAAGGGATAGATGTGAAGTTCGCTAAATAAAAAAAGCCGCTTTTAAGCGGCTTTTTTTATTAGTAATATTAGTCGATTTTCTGTTATTTGGAAGAAAAAAGTTTGTTCTTATTTATCCGAATGACTTTTCCGTATTTCGATAACTCATCCAGATTAATTCGTTTGGGGTCGCCTATTATACCGATAGCAACCGGGCGGCCTTTTACGTTTTGTTGATAGAATTTTACAACATCCTCAAATGATAAATTCTGGATTTTAGGTAATTGTGTTTTGGCAGGATCTTCGGTATAACCCAAACGCTTCCATGCTTCATACACTTGGCTTCTGGAGCGGAATCCCGGCTTAGCCGTTTGAAGACCTTCCCGTAAATAATCCTTGATACCATTGATGCGGTCTGCATATTCCGGCATTTCCGTCAACAGATTCATAAATACATCAATAGCTTCGATTGTTTTATCGGCCTGGGTACCGATATATCCTTCGAAGTAGGCGTTTTTATTAGCCAGAGGTGGTGTGATTTCTCCACCATCTGCGGTATAAGCCATAGAACGGTATTCACGAACTTCCTGCATAACCAATCCGCCGAATCCGCTTCCAAAATATTTGTTGAAAGCTTTGTAATAAACATCATCTTCAATCTTAAAAGGATTACCTTCGACATAAAAATAAATCTTGCTTTGCAATGCATCGTTATCGGATACGAAATAGATCGTATTTTCTTTATATTGAACACGATCCTTTACAACAGGTGAGTTACTTGTCTTTTCTGTAGCTTTCAAAGGAAGGTTCTTGCTTAAAATATCGTAAACATCATTGAAAGGCATTGAACCCACATAATGAATTTCTGCTTCATAATCTGTGGCCCGATTGAATTCTCCTGTAAGACTACTGATTGTTAGATTGATAATATCTTCCAATGGCATACGATCCAGATATTCGGATTTGTTTTGATACAGTAAATAGTCGTGTAAGGCTTCTTCCAACAAATTTTCATTTTTTTCTTCGATAGCACGCATCTGATAAGCAGAACCAATCATATTATTTAATTGTTTCTCATCAAGTTTGGGCATAAGGATCTGACGAGTCAGCAAATTACAGGAAGCTTCAAGATTTTCTTCGTAACCAGACATAGAGACATAAAGGTAATTGTCATCTACACCAAAATTACAAACTGCGCCTAGGGCATTGAGCTCCTGCTTTAACGCTTGCGGTTCATAAGCACCCATAACACCTGCGTTATTCATCAAATCAACGGCGTATTTAAGTTGAGGCATTTCATGGGTTCCGACTCCATATTTCAGAGTTAGTGTGAATATCGCATTTTCCTGATTCTGTGTATAGAATAATCGGGAGCGTTCATTCACTTGCTTGATCTGGACAGCATCGAACTTTTCATAAACCGGATCAACTTTACGAACCGGTAGCTTACGAAATTTTTCGGCATATTGTGATATCACTCCGCGTTCTGGATTGATTGGATCATATTTGGGTTTGGATAGTTTTTCAGCCTTAGGGGCTTTTCCCGGCTGATAATTTAACACAATGTAATTTTTATTGAGATATTTGTTTGCAATCTCTTTTACCTGTTCTATGCTGATGGCTTTCAATCTTTCTTTATAATTCAAAACATGGCTTATGTCTTCATTACAAATAAAAGTAGACAAAATTTGTTCCGCTTTATTGTATGATGATTCAAAAGCGAGATCGAAGTCACGTATAAGAGTTGCTTTCACTGAGTTGAATAGTTCTTCATTGAATTCTCCTTTCTGTATTTTGGAGACTTCCTGAAGTAACATTTTCTCAAGCGATTTTGATGATTCGAAGCGGCGTTGGTTTACATCATAATAGGGGACACCTACAATTAATATACGACCTTGTTCTTTAAAATTGATCAAACCGGCATCAGCCCCCAGGACATCTCCGGACAAAGATAGTTTATCTAATAATCCGGTACGGTTACTATTGGATAACATGTTTACACAAATAGTAAGGGCTAATTCGTCTTCATGTCCTTTCGGAACCCCTTTGAAGGCTAATCTTAAAGTAGGGAAGTCTCCCATTTTTGTACTATATTCTGTGCGGCCTTTTATTTCTATTTCAGGATAGGTTTTCCGTTCAGGGCTTTTTTGTGGATTCAAACGGCCAAAGCGGTCATTAATAAGCCCCATTGCTTCTTTTAACTTGATATTTCCGACTAAGATCAGAACCATATTTTCCGGAACATACCAACTCTTATAGAAATCAACTAATCCTCCCAGACGAGGTTTTTTCAGATGTTCCTGTAAACCTAGTATTGCGCGGGAATAAGGATGACCAGGGAAAATATGTTTCAACATAAAGTCTGATTGCAGGGAACCTTGCATATCCTGACTTCTGTTAAATTCTTCGTAAACGGTTTCCAACTCCGGCTGGAAGGCGCGAAAGACCGGATTAATAAAACGTTCTGAATTAAGGTCTAGCCATTTATATAACTGAGAGGGGGGAAATGAACTGTAATACATGGTTTCATCGTATCCGGTTGCAGCATTGAGCATTTTTCCTCCCATATTATCTGTCAATTCAGCAAATTCGTTAGGAGCGGCAAGCTTCGCTGCTTCCACGGTCAGTTTATTTATTTCAAGTGAAATCGTTTCTTTTTTAGCTGGGTCTGTTTCATTTGCCATTTCATCATATTTGGCTATGATCTGTTCATATATAGGTTTTTCTTTTTCCCAGTTTAAAGCACTGATGCTTTGTGTTCCTTTAAACATCATGTGTTCCAGGTAATGTGCCAGCCCTGTTAAGTCTTCCGGATCATTTACCGCACCAACTTTTACTCCGACTAAACCAAACACATCATTTTTCGTACTATCTTCCCATATATATACAGAAAGTCCGTTTTTAAGTTTAAAACCTTTCAAACCTTGTGCTGAAACCGTGAGAGAAGAGGCTACAGCGATTATCAGTAAAACTAATGAATAGAATTTTCTCATTTGTATCAAGTTTATAAATGTTGTTGATTCAATAGAAAACAAAAAAGATACTGTCTTACTTCAGTAGAATAAAACAGTATCTTTTTCATATTAATGTATGTTATATATTATTCCGGAAATTCCAGTACCTCAACAGCTTCATTGGTATATTGAGCTAACTTTCCATTTAAGTAGACAACAAAGAATGCCGAAATATTATATTTATTTCCAACTTTTCTGTACCGGTACAATACAAGGAAGTCATACCGTAAGTATCATCATTATATCCTGTTTCTTGTATTGCAATATTATCTATTTCTCCATTTGCATCTGTTGAGAAGATGATGGGATAACCTTCCACATAACAATCCGGTAACCGATATACATCTGCTTCAACAGCTTTCTCAATAACCTGTGGCCAAGAATCTCCGAAAATATTGGATGTGAACGTTCCTGTACCTATGGAATTAAAGGTTAACTTGCGTTGAGCTTTTACCGTGATAGAATTAACGTTAGTAGGAGAGGCTTTAGCTTCATCAAACCCTAAAATTAAAACATATTGGTCTGTTACTCCCAATAAATTGATATCTTTATAAGTAATAACTGCTTCTGCAACAGATTTTCCATCTTCGAATGTCAGAGTTGGATTTTCCAATGTAAACAACTCTTCAATTCCTTCGGCAGGAGTAAAGGACAGTTCAAGAGTAGAAGTTCCCTGTGTTGTTCCGCGATAGACAGGAACAACGATCTTGTTTCCATCCGTTGCTAACATTTCGACTTTCTGTGTAGCTCCGGCAAAAGCATAAACTGCACTGTCTCCACTGTAAACGACACCATCATGCTCTGAACAACCAACGAATGCCATTGCCATTAGAATCAGCAAGGATAACGATTTGAATATATTTGATTTCATATTTCTATTGCTTAATTATTAAACATGTCATTAGAATGGATTCTGATCGGATGCGCTGATATTGGCATTACCGTCTATTTCCGATTGGGGCAATGTCATTATGAATGCATTGGATCCGGCATTTGTATCTACATTCTTAACCAATTCGGTATGATTAGAACCGCTATAATCACGATCGAAGCCTAGTTTTAAACGTTGCAAATCGAATATACGTCCTACTTCGCCCCATAATTCCACACGGCGCTGGAATAAGATTTCATCCATAAGAGTCTGCAATGGAGCTACTGTATTCTGATTATAAGAATTAGAATCGGAGAATTTTGCCAAACGAACCGCATAATTGCTGTCGCGTACGCTTCCTAATTGTGAAATTAACTTCCGTGCTTCAGCATAATGTCCTAAGTGACATTCTGCTTCTGCAGCGATAAGCACCATTTCTTCTCCGCGCATATAAATATAATCACCGGTACGGCTGGTTACATTTGCAAACTTGAATTTTACCTGACAATAAGGCAACATGGATGTACCACTCACTATTTCGTCTTCACTCAGGTCACCTCTCCACCAAGATTTCCGTTCATCTGTCTCGGGCATATTGTTGTATAACCAACTGGAAATACATTTTTCTGCACCTGAAGCATACATTCCTTCAGCATCAGCATCCATGTGACTGAACAAGGAGGCGAAATGCTGACTTTGGTCTGCTATAACTTCTACACCCCACAATACATCGGCATTTTTTACACTATTAAATCCGGTTAATGAACTAACAGGAAGAACAGCTTGCAATCCGGGCTTTTTCAAAGCCTCTTTGGCAGCAGCTAGTGCGCTTCATAATTTTGTTGAACGAGGCAAACACGTGCCTTGATTCCGTTCGCTGCATAATAGTCGATATGAGATGGATGTTTTTGTTCAACACCGCAATCTTTCAATAGCGAGATGGCTGTTTCCAAATCAGAATTGATCTGTTTATAGACATCTTCCACAGTTCCACGCGGTTTACCTTCAGATGAACTTGTAGTCGGTTCCGTATATAAAGGTACTCCGGGTGCCGATTCATTTCCTTTATAAGTCTGTTGATACAACTGGATCAACTGGAAATAAGAGAGTGCCCTCATGGCATAGGCCTGTCCTACAACGCTGTTTAAAAGATTCTGATCACCTCCGGCATCCGGTGCTTGGGCGATAATGTAATTGGCATTTGATATTAGCGTATAATGAAGATTCCAGAACTGATATGGACGTCCTTGCTTATGTGTATAATCCTGACGAACATAAAACGGTAATCTTCATAAAACCAGCCTTGTCCTTGTCCAAGCATCAGGTGGTCTTCTCCCATCAAATCGCCAGCTAAATAAACACCGACAAATCCGGGATTTTCGTCAGCCCAACCTGTACCCCAACCAGCTACATAAGTAGCACGATAAATACCATTCATCGCCGTTTCAGCACCATTGGCATCGCTAAATATAATTGTTCCGCTGACTTTATCGGTCGGATTTGTTTCCAATTGGTCGTTACATGCTCCCAAAGTAAGTAATCCGACAGCCGATAATATATATATTACTTTTTTCATTTTTTTTCGTATTTATATTTTACTGGTTCTGCTTAAAATTTAACATCTACACCGAAAGAAATAGTTCTTGAAGGTGTATAAACAAATGTAGTTCCACCGCTGAAGTTATATTGCGGGTCCATACCTTTCAAATGAGAGAATAGCACCAGATTATCGGCTGTAGCCGTGAAGCGGATATCTTTCATGAACATACCCTTTGTCAATCTGGTCGGCAAAGAATAACCTAATGTGATATTTTTAATCGCCAAATAAGAAGCATTGATCAAATCGGCGTCTGTGATAGGATACGCTTTACCAATTTCAATTTTAGGTACGTCGGTAATATCTCCCGGCTGTTTCCATGCCCTTTCCAGGTTTTTATGTTTGGCTTGTCCGACATAGTTTCCATACATAAAGGTATTATATACGCTATCCAATACTTTACCTCCGATCGAATAGGTACACATGATGCTTAAATCGAAACCTTTATATTTGAAATCGTTTGTGAATGATCCGTACAAATTCGGAATACGGCTACCCATAATCTGTTTAGAAGCTGTAGCTTTGTTTATATTGGAAGAGATGTAAGGTTCTCCCGGATTGCCATTTTCATCCGTATCCCAAACCCAATACAATTGGCTACCTGTCGCAGGATCTACTCCGGCGGATTTTGCTGTATAGAATGAGTTAATCGTTTCACCTTCCTTTATAATATAGTTTCCGCTAATGATTTCTGGTTTATCAGCCAAATGCAATACCTTATTCTTGACAGTCGATCCCATCAAAGTCAGGTCCCAGGTAAAATCATTCGTGTTGACCAAACGACCGTTTAACGTAATATCCCAACCGGTGTTACGCATGCTACCGATATTTTTCAAATAACTGTCGAAACCTAAAGAAGAAGCCATCGGGTAATCGAGCAACATATCCGTTGTTTTACGGTTGTACCATTCGATAGATGCTGAGAAACGATCGAAAACTTTAGCTTCGACACCCACGTTCAGATTACCGTTTTGTTCCCACTTCAAATTCGTGTTTTCAAGAGAAGATACTAATGCACCACTCATCGAGGCATTAGGCCAACCTAAATCATAGAAAGATTGCCAAGCATATAATGTACCGACATTGTCATTACCCTGAACACCATAGCTAGCCTTCACTGACAGATTATTCAACCAGTCCACATCGCTTAGGAATGCTTCGTTATTCATACGCCAGTTTGCACCGACCGACCAGAATTTACCCCAACGATAATCTTTGTTGAAACGAGAAGAACCATCCGTACGGAAGCTGGCCGACAAGTAATATTTGTCCATATAATCATAGTTTGCTCTGAACAAATAAGATTCGATCGTATAAGAATCCTTTACAGAACTAGCATCTGTGATAGTAGTAGCACCAGCTAATTCATAGATACCTCCGAATGGGAAACCAGACTTGGTCGCATTCAAAGAACTCACTTCGTAATCATAATATTCGTGACCGGCTAAAAAGTCAATGTGATGTTTGTCATTGAACTTTCTATCATAAGTCAGCAATTGGTTGAATGTGTAACTGAAATAACGAGAGTTTTTCTTGGCCAGCATACCTTTTACACTGGCTGCATTTCCGAAATAAGGATTATAATAAGTAAAGTTATTTCGGTTCACATAATCAAAACCGAAGTTCGCTGTCAATTTCAATCCTTGAAGAGGACCGTCTTTCAAATCACCCAAACTGATGTAAGTACGTCCACTTACGTTATCGTCGTTTGTTCCGTATTTATCATCAAATAAAGTTGCAATACTATTAAAATTGGCATTTGCTCCTGCAGGACGAGTTGAACCATAGTCAAACATAGGTGCACCATCGGCGCCATACATAATTTGTCCGTTTTCATCCAATTGGTGTACTGGGAAAATAGGAGCCATCAATTGAGCCGAGTAGAAAGTATTTGATGAAGCAGAAGTAGAAGTATTGGAAGTGTTGCTTTTCGTATGGGCAAAGTTCGTGCTCAAACCGGCTGTCAGCCAATTTTTATATTCTGTGTCTACATTGATACGGCCCGTATAACGTTGAAAATTAGTAGTCTTCAACAAACCGTCTTCATTCAAGTAGCCTAAAGAAAACATGTATTTTGTTTTATTCTGAGAACCGGACATGTTCAATACATATTCCTGACGTAACGGATTGTTTGCTGTAGCTTCATCCATCCAATCTTCATGATAACGTAATGTTGCATCAGAACGGACCTTTCCTGTAACCGGATCAATTAGTTCTGCAATAGGAAAGTTAAACGGATTATACATCTGATTAGTACCAAAGATAGCTTTAGCTCCGCTTCCCATAGCTGTCAATGCAGCAACACCTGCTGCTTCAGGAGATAATCCGTTACTTGCAATCTGATCATTTTTATATGATTGGAAAATCGTTTCCAGATAACCTCTTTCATCCATTGTCTCATATCTGGGGATAGCACGTGAAGCAATACCCCAATTTGCTTTCAAATTGACAAGTAAAGCACCATCCTTACCTTTTTTTGTTGTAATCATCACAACCCCGTTTGCACCACGAGATCCATATAACGCACCGGCAGATGCATCTTTCAATACAGTCATCGACTCGATATCGTTTGGATTGATTGCATTGATATTACCGTCATAAGGAATACCATCTACCACATACAACGGGTTTTGAGATGCTTTGATAGAACCGAAACCACGAATTACGACAGAAGAACCAGACCCAGGCTGTCCGGAACCCGATGTTGTCTGTACACCGGCCACTAGTCCATCTAATGCTTTACTAACATTAGCGACGGTTCTCTTTTCGATCTTTTCATTTTTGATGATTTCGGCAGAACCAGTAAATGATTCTTTCTTCGCAGTACCGTATGCAACTACAACAACCTCATCAAGAGATTGATTATCAGTTTGCATTAGGATTCTTAAATTAGATTTTACTTCGATCTCTTGAGTCTTCATACCGACATACGAAATCACCAGAGTCTTTGCAGAACTTGGTACATCCAAAGAGAACGCACCATCAAAATCAGTCACTGTACCGACCATCGTACCCTTTACGACAATCGATGCACCAATAATTGGCTCATTATCATCCGCCGAAATAACAGTACCTGTTACCTTCGTCGTCTGAGCAGTCGCCATCCCAATACCTAAAATTAGGCAAAACAAAAGATAAGTCAACTTTTTCATAGACACACTTTTTTATTTAACTTATAAATAACTAATTTGCACTATATTTGTGAATACTTTGCCAAAAACCTCTTATAAAACATACCTGAGAGACCGCAAATGTAATAATAAATTTATTATAACAACTAAATTCTAATAACTTTTTACAAAAAAAGGACTGTTAATTAACAAAATAGCCAGTAAATCGGGTATTCCGGAGGTGAAACAGCTGTTGTTATTTTAAGATTTCCGACAAACAGACGAATTAAAATTATCTATTTTTAACCCCTTGCCTTTTACACTTCAGGCTAAGATTTATTTGACCTAAAAACTGCTGGGGACCACCCCGGTAGAAAAGCTTCACGATTTTTTCGTTTCATTTGCCCCCAAATAAAGATGATGGATTGATACGCAAAGCAAGTCAAAAAATATCGGCTACTAACTTTCTGTGAAAAAATATAGTCAGTCAAATCCCTCTTTTTTTGAAAATGAGTAGTAAATAAAGTCATTTCTATTTCTGTTCTAGCAAGATAGAAAATACATTGAAAAGATACCCACATGTATATCCTGTTACTTCTTTTAAATCTTTCGCCCTTGATTTTAGATTCGTTTACGCATTTTATACCAAGTTCTGCAAAGACTAAATAAAGTCTTAATAAGTCTTATTATATTACTTAACTATCTAATAATATTGCACTTGTATATATGTGGTAAATTCTATTAGTTTAATAAATAATGTGTGTTTATGATGAAAAAGTTCACTTTTATTCTGCTGTGCCTCATAATAGGTATAAGCACTGTGGTTGCTCAGAACACGAAAGTAGCAGGTTCTGTTATTTCCGCTGATGATGGGCTGCCGGTTATTGGGGCGTCGATTGTTGTGAAAGGTACAATGGTCGGTACAGTGACAGACTATGATGGTAACTTCACGTTGGAAGTTCCTTCTAACGGTAAAGTACTGATAGTTTCTTACGTCGGTATGCTTACACAAGAAGTACCCGTTTCCCCGAATGTAAGAGTAGTTTTAAAATCAGATACTCAGAATCTGGATGAAGTTGTTGTTACAGCGATGGGTATCTCTAAAGAAAAGAAAGCATTGGGTTATGCTGTCCAGGATGTAAAAGGAGATAAATTAACTCAGGCAGCCAATTCAAACTTAGCCGGCGCATTGCAGGGTAAAGTTTCAGGTTTGGATATCAAACCGTCTTCCGGTATGCCTGGTGCGTCTTCTCAGATTACAATCCGTGGTGCACGTTCTTTCTCAGGTGACAATACTCCGCTGTATGTAATTGACGGTATGCCTGTAACAAGTACACCTGACGTTGATACGGATTTGCAGAACAATGGTAGTGTGAGCGGTGCCGACTTCGCAAATCGTGCGGTGGATATCGACCCTAACGATATTGAAAGTATCAATATACTGAAAGGTCAGGCAGCTTCTGCTTTGTATGGTATCCGTGCTTCTAATGGTGTAATCGTTATTACGACTAAAAGTGGTAAAGGCCTGGCTAAAGGCAAACCTCAGATTAGCTTTTCTTCTAACCTGAGTTTCGATGTAATCGGACGCCTTCCTGAATTCCAGAAAACGTATGCACAGGGCGCTTCGGGAAAATACAGCCCTACTAACAGTTTGTCATGGGGACCTAAAATTACAGACCTTCCTAATGACCCGACTTATGGCGGAAATACAAGTAATGCATATACTAAAGAATATGGAAATCGTGAAGGTATGTATTATCAACCTCAACGTGCCGCAGCTGGTTTAGACCCTTGGACTACACCGCAGGCATACGACAACGCCAAAGATTTCTTCGATACCGGCGTAACCTGGAGTAATTCTATAAATGTCGCTCAGGCTTTGGATAAGAGTTCTTATTCCGTTTCTTTGGGTAATACTCATCAGGATGGTATCATTCCCAGTACAGGTATGGACAGATATAATGTAAAAGTAAGTGCAGAAACAAAACTACATGACAATTGGACTACCGGATTCATCGGTAATTACATTACTACGGCAATCGATAAGGCAGTTACTTCGGGTAATGGTTTGCTGAGAACTGTTTATTCAGCACCTCCAAGCTACGACCTGGCAGGAATCCCTGGCCATATCGCAGGCGACCCTTATACACAAAACTCATTCCGTGGTGCATTCGACCAGGCATATTGGGCGATGGATAATAACAAATTTACTGAAAATACAAACCGTTTCTTTGGTAATGCGTATGCAAACTACAAAACGAAATTTGGTACGACAGACCATACATTGAATGTAAGATATATGTTCGGTGTCGATTCGTATACAACAGACTATGTTGATAGTTACGGTTACGGAAGTAACACCGGAAGCGGTAAAGGTCAAATCGAAAATTACGGTTGGACCAATGCGACCTACAACTCGTTGCTGACAATTAATTATGACTGGAATATCAACGAAGACTGGGGATTGAATGTAGTTGCCGGTAACGAAGTCATCCAGAGCAACAGAGGTAAATATTATGAATACGGAACCGGTTACAACTTCCCGGGATGGAATCATATCGACAATGCAACAACTCAATCTGCTTCTTCCGAACACTGGAAGAAAAGAACTGTCGGATTCTTCGGAAACGTATCCGCTTCTTATAAAAACATGCTTTATTTAACCGTGACAGGGCGTCAGGATTATGTTTCAAGTATGCCGCGCGGAAACCGTGCATTTTTCTACCCTTCTGTTTCTGCGGGTTTTATCCTGACAGAACTGGATGCGCTGAAAAACGATGTTGTTAACCACGCAAAGATTAGAGCTTCTTATGCAGAAGTAGGACAGGCCGGCGATTTCCGTGAAAACTTTTATTCAGTACCGACATACGGAGGTGGTTTCTATTCTTTGACTCCAATCCTGTATCCGATTAACGGCAGTAACGGTTATACGCCTTATTACAAAATTTATGACCCGAATCTGAAACCTCAGAATACACGTTCTTATGAACTGGGGACAGACCTGAGTTTCTTCGACAACCTGGTAACATTAAATTATACATTCTCCCGTCAGAATGTAAAAGACCAGATATTCGATGTGCCTTTGGCTTCATCGACCGGAGCCGGTAAGCTGGTAACAAATGGCGGTAAGCTTCATACAAATGTACATGAAATCACTTTGTCTTTTAATCCTATCAGAACGAGAGACATAAACTGGGACTTCGGTTTCAACTGGACAAAAATAGACAATTACGTTGACGAACTTGCTCCGGGTGTGGAAAATATCAGCTTGGGTGGTTATGTAACTCCGCAGGTACGTGCAGCTGCCGGCGAAAAATATCCGGTAATATATGGTGTCGGTTATAAGAGAGATGCCAACGGTAATCGTCTGGTCGACGAAGACGGTCTTCCTATTGCCGGTGAAGCACAGGTTATCGGTAAAGTATCGCCTGACTTCATTATGGGTTTCAACACGACATTACGTCTGTGGGATTGTACAATCAGTGCAGTACTTGACTGGAAGCAAGGCGGACAAATGTATAGCAGAACATCCGGTCTGGCAGACTATTACGGTGTAAGCAAGAGAACTGAAAATCGTGAAGGAACTATCATCTTTGATGGTTATAAAGAAGACGGTACAAAAAATGATATTGGCATTACAGGCGCAAATGCACAGCAAGAATATTATAGTATCCTGAATAATATTGATGAATCTTCAATTTATGATAATTCATTCATTAAACTTCGCGAAGTAGCAGTAAGTTATCCGGTATTCAAAAGCAATTGGATGCAGGTTACTCTGAATGTTTTTGCAAGAAATGTCCTTATCTGGCGCAGGTTCCCGATTTAGACCCGGAAGCCAGCCAGGGTAACAACAACATGACTGGTGCATTTGAAGACTATTCAATGCCTCAAACAGCCAGTTACGGTTTTGGTGTCAATGTTAAATTTTAATTCGTACGCAAAATGAAAATAAATAAAATAGGAAAGCTGTTAGCTTTTTCATTTCTGACCGCATTCAGTATTACTTCCTGTACGGAAGATGCGATGGACAAGGTTAATAACAACCCGAATAACCCGACGGATGCCCCTGCTAAGTTTCTGATTACAGACCTGGGAGTCAGTACCGGATTTGGTGTAGTTGGCGGAGACTTTTCTCTTTACTCGTCTGTTTACATGGAACATGAAACAGGTATCAGCAATCAGATGTACAGAGCGGAAGTACGCACAGGGGAACCGACTATCGCAACGACCTATAACAACGTTGGGGAACAGTCTATTCCAACATCAAAAATGCTAAAATAGCCATTCAGAAATGCCAGGAAGACCCTTCCGAACAAGGAAATGTGGTGACTGAAGCTATTGCTAAAATTTATCTGGCCTACAACGCAGCCATTGTTACGGACTTCTTCGGTGATACACCTTTCACAGAAACCGGTATATTGAATCCCGACGGAACTCCGGCTTATATGCAGCCGAAAATAGATACACAGGAGTTTATTTACACTGAAATTCATAAGAATCTGGATGAAGCCATTACTCTTCTGGACGGCGGTAATGCCAAAGATGAAGGTCTGTCAGGCGCAGTCGGTTCAAGAGACTATATTTATTCCGGTAAAGCCAGTGCATGGTATAAGGCAGCAAATGCGTTGAAAGCCCGTTATACAATGCGTCTACTTAACAAGAGCAGCAATAAGACAAAAGATTTGGAAGATATTCTTACTTATGTAAACAACTCATTCAAGTCTGCTGCCGAAGAATGTAAATTAACTATTTACGATGGAGATTCTCAGGTAAACCCATTATGGGGTTTCAGCTATAGCCGTAACAGCTTCGCAGCCAGCGAAAGCCTGATAGACAAGTTCGTAGAAAGAAATGACCCGAGAGCACCTCAGGCATTTATCGAACCGGATCCGACAGGATATATTGTTTACGGCTACGGTGGAGATCAGGCTACAGATATTGAAAGTATCAATTTTGCACCCAATGGGACTCCGGATGAAGTACAGAATATTTATGGTATGTCTATGGCTTTATGGGCAATCACTACTCCTACGCAGTTAATCAGTTATCATGAAGTGAAATTCCTTGAAGCAGAGGCTCTTTGCCGCTTAGGAAGAAAAAGTGAGGCTGAAGCTGCATTGAAAGAAGCCGTAATTGCCGGATTCGCAAATACAGAAAACATGCTGATAGATGCTACTGAGAATTGGGTAGGCGGCGAAGTAAACTTGGGCGCAGATGTTGCAGAAGATTATTTCGAGAGAAGCGTAAAGCCTCTGTTCACAGTTAATCCTCTGAAAGAAACAATGATTCAGAAATACCTGTCATTCTTCGGAGCGTCAGGCGAGTCTACCGAAGCATATTGCGATTACCGTCGTATGAAAGGTGCCGGTGAAGAATTCGTTGAACTGAAGAACCCGTTAAATACCAACAGATTCCCGTATCGTTTCGGATACGGTGCAGACGATGTTCTTGCCAACCCGGCTATAAAAACAGCTTTTGGTGACGGACAATATGTTTACACTGAACCCGTTTGGTGGGCAGGCGGAAGCCGTTGAGAATAGAAAACAATAAAAAAATAGGGTGTATCGTAATCACCGATACACCCTATTTTTTTATTGTAACACATTATTATTTATTCCTTTGCTTATGAACAACTTATTGCTTTATTTCTTATATTAGAAGCTGACGAAATCAGCGGCTGATAATTATCGGCCGTATGGTTGATAATTGTGAGCCAATCAGCCGATAATTATGAACCAAACGGTTGATGGTTATCAACCATTGATTACCTGCCGATGTAATTATGATTAGTATGCATAGTAATTAAAAAGACATAGGGATAAATTGACCAATAGACAGGATACTTTTGAGAAGAAAGTCCGCATCTAATCAATTGATTTGAAATAGGTCGATTTCAAATCAGTTAATTAGATGTTTTAAACGGCAGATGTTGCCGGATATTTTTAATGATTACAGCATGCCTTGTTACAAATTAGGAGATATCCTGTTTTTGTACAAAATAGGTAGGATTGGGTTTCGTTTATTTCTACACGCTTTACAGATACGGGAAAAAGCATATCTGAAGATTTATGTAATAAGGTAGAATTTGAGTATTATATTTCATAATATCAAATTCTACTATTTGTTATATACTAAAAATGTAAACATCAGTATTACAGTTATATATATTAATTGTGCTATTTGTCCTATTGTTGAAATCAGAGTTTATTATCAGAAAAATAAATATTTCAACATTTACCTAATTAATTGATAATCAAAACATTATATTCAACTAAGTTCTGCAAAGACTCTGGTGATTTCGTACGTCGGTATGAAAAGCCAAGAGGTTGTAATTAAGCCAATATTAAAGATTGTATTGGAAAGTGATAACCAACAGCTTGATGAAGTGATGGTGGTCGCGTATGGTACTACGAAAAAGGCTTCTTTCACCGGATCTGCTTCTGTTGTCAAATCTGAGGAATTGTCAGCACAAAAAGAGTCTTTTGTAAAATCTTTACAAGGGAAAGTAGCAGGTATTCGTGTCGGAGGATCAACCGGTGATCCTGGTGCTGACCAAAGAATCCAAATCCGTGGTATCAGTTCGATCAGTGCATCCAGCCAGCCTCTGTATGTCATTGATGGAGTCGCCATTGTAAATGATGATGTCACCTCCGGGTTGAAATCTCAATCCGTATTATCATCCATCAATCCGGATGATATTGAAAACTTAACGGTACTGAAAGATGCCGCTGCTGCTTCTTTGTATGGGTCCCGTGCTGCCAACGGTGTAATAATCATTACAACTAAACAGGGTAAACAAGGTAAAACAAAAATTACCTACAATATGGAAACCGGCTGGACCAATATGGCAGTAAAAAATCAATACAACCTGATGAATGCAGCCGAATTAAAAGAATACTATTGGGAAGGCATCAAGAACTATGCAATATTCAGAGGCGGCATGAACGAAGCAGACGCTAATGCCTTTTCTAACGAAAATACGCCTGATTTCTTTTGGAATTATGATTCCGATATTAATACAGATTGGAAAAAAGAAGTATATAGAAACGGTATGATCACAGACCACCAAGTCGCTATTAGCGGTGGTAATGAGAAAACAAAATTCTACACTGGTTTCGGATACAATAAGACGAAAGGTATCGTTGCCGGCAGTGATTTTGAACGTTATAGTGGACGTATCAATATTGACCACCAGGCTTTCGATTGGCTACGCATAAACGCTCGTCAAATGTTATCATTTACAAATACCAATGGTTTTCGCGACCAAAATGATCAGGAGCAAGGAATGGGGACAAGCTCTCCTCTTTCTATCCTGTATTCTATGGACCCAACAGCTGTAAACAAATTGGAAGACGGTTCATATAATCCGAATGCAGGTTTGAAATCAAATATTTCAAATCCCAACCTGATGTTAGGTGAATCAACCGGTCCTAACGCAGAAACGGTTACTTCTGAAATGTTACGAAGTATGACAAATTTTGAAGCGGAAGTTTCTCTTCCTTATGGAATCTCTGCCAAGACTATCTTTGGTTATGACTATATTGATAATAAGGAACGTGAATTTTGGGCGCCGAGTAGTGTAAATGGGGCTTCTTTGAATGGTTTAGGATACCGAACAGACTATACGAATAAGACAATGACATCCTCTACCACTTTAAATTACAATGGCAACTTCGACAAACACAACATCCGTGCATTGGTTGGTTACGAAATTGAAGACCGTAGTCTGTTGCTGACAGTGGCTTCAGCCAAATCATATTCGACAGACAAACTTCCGGAATTGGCAAACGGACAACCTTATAACGTATCAAGTTCGACATACGGTTCGTCTATCATGTCTGTACTTGCCAATGTAAATTATGATTTCGACAACAAATATTATCTGTCTGGAAGTTTCCGTCGTGACGGTTCTTCTCGCTTAGGAAAGAATAACCGCTGGGCTAACTTTTGGTCTGTTTCTGGTGCATGGCGAATTAGTGGAGAAGACTTTTGGTCTGACAATCCTCTATTCAGTGATTTGAAACTACGTGCCTCTTTTGGTACAAATGGTAACTTACCCAGCGACTATTACGCCAATTTGCTACTTACTCTTTTGGTGGCGGTTATGGTGATGCCAGTGCTATTTATTGGGGTAGTGCAGGTAACTCTAATCTGGGTTGGGAAAAATCCAAAAACTTCAATATCGGTATTGACTGGAACTTATATAATCGTGTCAATGTGTCTCTTGAATATTATGACAAGACAACAACCGATTTGCTCTTTAGAGTACCGACTTCATATATTACCGGCTTCAGTACTAACTGGCAAAATCTTGGTAAAATCAAAAATAACGGTGTAGAACTTACAATCGGCTCTACCAATATTCAGACAAAAGATTTTACTTGGACTACCGATTTCAACGTAACTAAACAAAATAATAAAATAAAGTCGCTGCCTGAAGGTAATGACATCATGTATGGTGATGGTAACATGTATCTGCTCCGCGAAGGAGAATCTATGCACACATTCTATCTGCCACAGTGGTTAGGGGTTAATCCGGAAACTGGTTTAGGAGAATTCTACATTGATCCTTCATTAAACAGCCGTGATGCGGTCGTAGACGGTCAGGTTGTAAAAGATGGCAATGTAACGAACTATTACACAAAAGCCGGAAATACGATTGTAGGGAAAGCTATTCCGGACTGGATTGGTGGTATGACAAATACGTTCGTCTATAAGAATTTTGATTTATCTTTTATGATTTCATTCCAAACCGGTGCAAGCTTGTTTGATTATCCGGCTTATTTCTTGTCACAGAGTGATGGTATGCGTATCGGAAACTTCAGTGTGTCAAAAGAGGTTGCAGGAAACTATTGGAAAGCTCCTGGTGATGTGGTAGACAACCCGAGACCGATATATAACAACCCATATCGGTCAGACCGTTTCTCTTCGCGTACAATTAAATCAACAAACAATATTCGTATGCGTGATATCACATTCGGTTATAAGGTTCCTGTTTCCAAGAAATACATCAATAACCTACGTGTATTCTTTAAAGCCAACAATCCATTCTTGATTTATTGTGCGAGCGATTATATTGACCCGGATGTAGATGTGAATGGTTATCGGCAAGTCGATACACCGCCGACAAGATCATTTATGTTTGGCTTGAACTTTGAATTATAATTAAAAAGAAAGAAATGTATATGAAAAAGATATTATTAATAGGTGCTTTCATCAGTAGTATATTTACATCTTGCAGCGACTTCTTGGAGAAAAACCCATCAACATCTCTACCTGTTGAAGAGGCAATTACTTCATTAGATGATTTTGGCAATGCTGTAAATGGAATTTATTATTTGATGTCGGAAGACCGTATGACATACAGTGCCGATTTTGCGATCTATGCCGATTTGAGAGGTTCGGATTTTAAAGCATTAAGTAATAACAATCAAGCCGGTCCGTTATCTCGTTACACGATTACTCAAAAAGATGATATTCCTGATTGGGCTTATTATTATTTTTACAAAGCAATCGCTAATGTAAATAAGGCTTTAGCTGCTGCCGATGTTTTAGTCGTGGCAGAAGAAGATGAGGCTACATTCAATGATTATAAAGGTCAGTTGTATGCTTGGCGCGCATTACTTCATTTTGATCTGGCTCGTATGTTTTGCCAGATTCCGACAATATCCGATGATATTAATGCAGGTAATACGGGGCTTGTGTTGTCTCTTGAAGTGTATGAACCTGGATATGTTGCTCCACGTACAACATTGAAAGAAACATACGACCAGATTTTGAAAGATTTTGATACGGCTATTCCTTTGTTGACAAAAGAAGCAAACAACGGGCATATCAACTATTGGGCTGCGCTGGCTCTTCGTGCTCGTGCAAATCTTTATTATGGAAACAACGAAGCGGCATTGAAAGATGCAAATGAGGTTATCGCTTGTAAAGAATACTCTCTTTATACAATTGATAATTATTTGAAATCATGGGGATTGACTTACACTACCGAATCATTGTTTGAAATGACTATCACTACCAACTATAATGCACAGCGTAATGCTGTTGGTTATTATTGTTCTTCTGATGGTTATGGAGAATGCGCCTTTGAAGAATCCAGCGATTTGTATAAATATTTGATTGCAAATCCTAAAGATATTCGTTCTGGTTTGATCGATAATCAAGAAGAGGGTGCAAACCCTGGAGTATATCCAGCCAAATATCCGGGACGTGACAACAATATTTATGTAAACAATCCCAAGATCATACGTTTATCCGAGGTTTACCTGATTGCAGCAGAGGCGGCATTGAAAACCAACGGGGATGCAGTTTCGTATGTAAATACATTGCGTAAAAATCGTATTTCAGATTATGTAGAAGTAAAAAGTGTAACATTGGATGATATATTGTTCGAGCGTCGTATTGAATTAATGGCAGAAAATAGTATGTCATTCGATTATTGGAGAAATAAAAAGTCTGTCGTCAATCCATATGTCGGAGAAATCAAATACAATGATTATCGTACAATATTACCGATTCCGCAAGCAGAGATAGACTTAGCTCCTTCTATTTTGATTCAGAATCCGCAATATTAATCCGATAAAGGATTCTCTTTGGGTATTATGAATATGATAGAATATACAGAATCGGTTTTTTGATGATTGAATGGTAAAAATGAACCATAAGTAAATAAAATTACTGGTAACAAATTATAAAAGGCTGTGTCGTAATTATGTTTTACGGTACAGCCTTTCTTTTTACATTCATCTCTCTCAATCTGTCTGGGGTAAAGGATGCAATAGGTAGCATTATAGTGTCACCCACCTTCACATAGTAGAGTTAATGGTACTGACACTACTACGCCAGCAAGATGACATAGTAGTACTGGCATGATAGCGCAACTAAGTCAGGGAAAAAGCCGTACGTATTTTTGGAAAAAAAAACATACGCTTATCTTCCAACGGATAGGCAGGGAATGGCGAACGGATGTCTACCCGTTTCTCATTTCCTGCTTATTCATACAAATTTATGTTTTATGAATTTAGGTGTCATTCTTCATCTTTTGACTCTTACTCTTTGATTATCTTTGTATAGAGGAGTGGCGCTTCCTCTTTTTCTTCAATGCTTCACTCACGGCTGTCAACTTGGCTAAAACTGTTTTCTTTAATGGGGATATTGGTAAACGCTACACTTTTTATTTTTTCTTTCAATCATCAAAAAAATAGATTCTTTGTGTTTCACTTTCTGAACAGATTGAGTAAAAAAGGCTTTTTTGTATCCATTTCGGAAAGCTTCTTCTTGTTTTTTGTTTTTTATGATTAGTAAGTCTCTTTTATCTTTGCAGACTCATAGTAGAAATGAGTTATTCGGATCAATTGTTTTTTAAGGCAAGTCAAGGTGGGGATTTTGTCTCTTCGGAACTCCGGTAAATAAGTAATAACAAATTTTTAATTTGTCTTAGACATAAGAAAGAACTAATTATTGTTCCTTCGTGTTTCATTCAGAAAATAAATATATATCATGGAAAAAGTAATTTATAACTTGGTATTTAACCGCAAGAAGCAGTTAAACTCAGAAGGTAAAGCTTTGGTTCAGGTAGAAGCGTACTTGAATAAGCAGAAAAAGTATTTTTCGACAAAGGTCTATGTCAAGCCTTTCCAGTGGGATGCAAAGAGAAAAGCAGTGAAGAACCATCCTAATATGGACTCTTTAAATCAGTATCTGGCTAATTTTATTGCAGAATTAGAACAGCTGGAATTGGAGATTGTACATACCGGTAAGGAATTTTCGTTGAATGATCTGAAAGAGAAACCTGAAGCAGGTCAGACTTCTTTTTCTCTGTTTATGAAAAATGAGATTACCCAAAGTAATCTGAAACCGTCAACGTTGAAGAATCATTTTTCGACGTTGCAGGTTCTCTCTTCATTTAAAACGGATGTGAGTTTTAATGATTTGAGTTTTAATTTCCTTTGCGATCTTGAGCATTATATGTTGGTAAATAAATATCACCGGAATACGATTGCCAAACATATGAAGCATTTGAAGCGTTACATCAATCTGGCGATCAATAAGGATCTGTTTGATTTGCATCGCTATCCTTTCCGTAAGTACAAGATCAAATATATGGAAAGTAAAAGAACTCATCTTACTCCGGAAGAGTTGGGGCAATTGGAGAGTTTGAACCTGAAAGGGCGCAGGACATTACAACGGACATTGGACATGTTCCTGTTCAGTTGCTATACCGGACTTCGTTTTTCGGATATAGTCAGTATCACGAGGGAGAACTTTCTCATTATTGATGATAAGGTTTGGTTAATCTATTCATCTATCAAAACGGATGTCAATGTTCGTTTGCCCTTGTTCTTATTGTTTGACGGAAAATCTCTTCCGATTTATGAACGTTATAAGAATAATCCGTGGACCTTGTTCGATATGCCGGCTTCTTCAAATTCGAATGTGAACAAACAACTCCGTCGGATTTGTAAAATGGCGAATATAGATAAGAAAGTATCTTTCCATACCGCCCGTCATACGAATGCTACGTTATTATTATATAATGGCGCGAATATAACAACTGTACAGAAGCTTTTAGGGCATAAAAGTGTACGTACGACGGAGATATACAGTAATATTATGGATATGACAGTAGTACGTGATCTTTCGAGTTTGTCAAATATTAAATGATATTGGATAAGGGCATTAGGGAACGTGAGGAGATTATGAGGAATTTTCTGAGTTCTCTAATGTTTTTATTGACAAAATGTTAGTCTGCTGGGAGTGCTACTCCGGTTTTGGCTCTTTATGACTTTCTTTTTGTTGTGGAATTCTGTTCTCAAACATTTATTTGTAAGTGAATTTTTCAGCTGGTTATACTTTGAAAAGTAAATAAAATATCCGACTTTTGTCTGCATGATGAATCAACCTTTAGCAGAGAGATTACGTCCGAAAACGTTGGATGATTATATCGGACAAAAACACCTTGTAGGGCAAGGAGCCGTGTTAAGGAAAATGATAGATGCAGGTCGTGTCCCTTCCTTTATTCTTTGGGGACCGCCGGGTGTTGGCAAAACAACATTGGCACAGATCATTTCCAATAAGCTGGAGGCTCCTTTCTATGCATTGAGTGCTATTAATTCGGGTGTGAAGGATGTGCGTGATGTGATTGAAAAAGCGAAAAGCAATCGCTTTTTTAATACCGTATCTCCTATATTGTTTATTGATGAAATACATCGTTTCAGCAAATCCCAGCAAGATTCCTTGCTGAATGCGGTGGAAACGGGTGTGGTGACGTTGATTGGAGCTACAACGGAAAACCCTTCTTTCGAAGTGATCCGTCCGCTCTTGTCCAGATGTCAGGTGTATGTACTGAAATCATTGGATAAAAATGATTTGCTTACATTATTAAATAAGGCGATTAAAGAGGATATCGTACTGAAGGATAAAGATATTGTCCTGAAAGAGACAGATGCCATGCTGCGTTATTCCGGCGGAGATGCCCGGAAGCTGCTCAACATATTGGAGCTGGTTATTTCGGCAGAAGAAACGGATGAGATCGAGATAACGGATCAAAAAGTCGTTGACCGGTTACAGGAAAATCCGGCAGCTTATGATAAAGGCGGAGAGATGCATTATGATATTATTTCAGCTTTTATCAAATCGATCAGGGGGAGCGATCCGGATGGAGCTATTTATTGGCTGGCCCGTATGGTGGCAGGAGGGGAGGACCCTGAATTTATTGCCCGCAGGTTGGTTATCTCTGCTTCGGAAGATGTAGGATTGGCTAATCCGAATGCGTTATTGCTGGCGAATGCCTGTTTTGATGCCTTGAAAAAGATCGGTTGGCCGGAAGGACGGATTATATTGGCGGAAACTACGGTTTATCTGGCTTGTAGCCTAAAAGTAATTCGGCTTATATGGCGATAAATGACGCATTGGCATTGGTTGAACGTACGGGTAACCTCCCGGTTCCGCTTCATTTGCGGAATGCTCCGACGACTTTGATGAAGGAGTTGGATTATGGGAAGGAATATAAATACGCACATGATTATAAAAACAACTTTGTTGAACAGGTATATTTGCCTAAGGAAGTACAGGATCAGCACTTTTGGAAAGGGCAAAATAATCCGGCTGAGCAAAAACTGGTCGAACATATGAGGAAATTATGGGGAGACCGGTTTTGATTATTGACAATTAATAATTGAAAATTGATGATTAACTGGAATAAAGTTGTCGGATGAGTGGAAAAAGTGGCTTTTTGCTAATAATTTTCACTATTCAGTTTTCAAATTTCAATTAAATTCGTACATTAGCCGCCTGTTTTCGAAAAATACGTTACTTAAATAATATATAACATTAAAAAGAAATTGATATGAAGAAGCACAATTTTTCTGCAGGACCTTCTATTCTGAGCGAATACACGATTAAGAATGCAGCAGCAGCTGTTGAAAATTTCGCAGGTACAGGGTTATCAATTCTTGAAGTATCTCATAGAGGTAAAGAATTTGTTGCAGTAAACGACGAGGCCAGAGCTTTGATCAAAGAGTTACTGGATGTGCCGGCTGGTTACGAGGTTGTATTTCTGGGTGGTGGTGCCAGCATGCAGTTTTGTATGGTTCCTTTCAACTTGTTGAACAAAAAAGCTTCTTATCTGGATACGGGGACATGGGCCTCTAATGCGATCAAGGAAGCTAAATTATTCGGAGATGTTGATGTTGTAGCATCTTCAAAAGAGGCGAACTATACTTATATTCCGAAAGATTATACAGTTGCAGAAGATTCAGACTATTTCCATTTTACATCTAATAATACGATCTATGGTACGGAAATGCGTTATGATCCCGATCTGAATGTACGTCTGGTATCCGATATGTCTTCTGATATTTTCTCCCGTCCGATCGATATCTCTAAATATGATGTAATTTATGCCGGTGCACAGAAAAATCTGGCTCCTGCTGGTGTAACATTGGCTATTGTCCGTACAGATGCTTTAGGACATGTAGACCGTGCTATTCCTACAATGCTGAATTACAATACACATATAAAGAAGGACTCTATGTTCAACACGCCTCCTGTGTTCCCGATCTTTGCCGCTTTGCAGACATTGAAATGGTATAAGGAGTTAGGTGGTGTTGCTGTTATTGAAAAGATGAATCTTGAAAAAGCAGCTATCCTGTATGATGAAATCGACCGTAACAAATTGTTCAAAGGTACTGCTGCCGTAGAAGACCGTTCTATCATGAACGTTTGCTTCGTAATGAACGATGAATATAAGGAGTTGGAAGACGAATTCAATAAATTTGCTTCTGCTGCCGGTATGGTAGGTATCAAAGGGCACCGTTCAGTGGGCGGATTCCGTGCTTCTCTTTATAATGCAATGCCGAAGAGCAGTGTGGAAGCGTTGGTTGCTACAATGAAAGAATTTGAAAAACAGCATTGATCATGACAAAAGTATTAGTTGCTACCGATAAACCTTTCGCTGCGATAGCAGTGAAAGGTATCCGTGAAGTTGTTGAAGGTGCAGGTTATGAACTGGCTCTTCTGGAAAAATATACGGACAAAGCTCAATTGCTGGATGCTGTGAAAGATGCCAATGCGGTGATTATCCGTAGTGATATCATTGATGCTCCGGTGTTGGATGCTGCCAAAGAATTAAAGATTGTGGTTCGTGCCGGTGCCGGTTATGACAATGTGGATCTGGTTGCTGCCACTGCCCACAATGTGTGTGTAATGAATACGCCGGGACAGAATTCCAATGCGGTTGCCGAACTTGTTTTCGGTATGTTGGTATATGCTGTCAGAAACTTCTATAACGGAACTTCCGGAACAGAATTGATGGGCAAGAAGCTGGGTATCCTGGCTTATGGTAATGTGGGACGTAATGTAGCCCGTATTGCAAAAGGTTTCGATATGGATGTATATGCTTATGATGCATTCTGTCCGGCAGAAGTGATTGAAAAAGATGGTGTAAAAGCGGTTGCTTCCACTGCCGACCTGTTCAAGGCTTGCCAGATCGTATCTCTTCATATCCCGGCTACAGCCGAAACAAAAGGTTCTATCAATTTTGAATTGATGAACTCTATGCCTAAAGGCGCTATCGTAGTAAACACAGCCCGTAAGGAGGTGATCGACGAAGCCGGTTTGGCAAAGATGCTGGAAGAACGTCCTGACTTTAAATATATCACGGATATCAAACCGGCTATCGATGCAGACCTGGCTGCCAAATATCCGGACCGCTATTTCGGTACACCGAAAAAGATGGGTGCCCAGACTGCTGAGGCCAACATCAATGCCGGTATTGCTGCTGCAAAACAAATCGTTGATTTCTTGCAGAACGGTAACGAAAAGTTTAGAGTCAATAAATAAATCTACTACCATGGCAAAAATTAAACCTTTTAAAGGCATTCGTCCGCCGAAAGATTTAATAAAGGAAGTTGCTTCGCGTCCTTATGATGTGTTGAACTCGGAAGAAGCACGCGAAGAAGCGAAAGGAAATGAAAAATCATTATATCATATAATCAAGCCGGAAATTGATTTTCCGGTAGGAACAGACGAGCATGATCCAGCTGTCTATGAAAAAGCAGCGGAGAATTTCCGGAAATTTCAGGATAACGGCTGGTTGGTTCAGGATCAGAAAGAACAATATTACGTATATGCCCAAACGATGAACGGACGTACACAATATGGGTTGGTAGTTTGTGCCTATGTGGATGATTATCTGAAGGGGAATATTAAGAAACATGAGTTGACTCGTCGTGATAAGGAAGAAGACCGCATGAAACATGTGCGTGTCAACAATGCTAATATCGAACCGGTTTTCTTTGCTTACCCTGACAATGCCGAGTTGGATGCTATCGTAAAGAAATATACGGCAAACGCTCCTGAATATGATTTTGTAGCCGAACTGGATGGTTTCGGTCATACGTTCTGGATCATCAATGATGATAATGATATTACTCGTATTACTGAACTGTTTGAAGCTATGCCTTCTTTGTATATAGCTGACGGACACCACCGTTCTGCGGCAGCAGCTTTGGTGGGGGCGGAAAAAGCCAAACAAAATCCGAATCACCGCGGAGATGAAGAATACAACTATTTCATGGCTGTATGCTTCCCGGCAAATCAGTTGACTATTATCGATTATAACCGTGTGGTGAAGGATTTGAACGGACTTACCGAAGAGGAATTTCTGGCAAAGCTGGCTGCAAACTTTCTTGTAGAAGATAAAGGAACGGAGATATACAAACCAACTGGTCTGCATAACTTCTCTCTTTACTTGGGAAACAAATGGTATTCATTGACAGCTAAACCGGGTACCTATAATGATAATGATCCGATTGGAGTCCTGGATGTTACAATTTCTTCAAACCTGATTCTGGATGAAGTGTTGGGAATCAAAGACCTGCGTTCGGATAAACGTATAGATTTTGTCGGAGGTATCCGTGGTTTGGGTGAGTTGAAACGCCGTGTCGACAGCGGAGAAATGAAAGTGGCCCTGGCCTTGTATCCGGTTACTATGAAGCAATTGATGGATATTGCCGATACCGGAAATATCATGCCGCCTAAGACAACCTGGTTCGAACCGAAATTGCGTTCGGGACTGGTTATTCACAAGTTGGTATAAGGAACTTTGTAAATAAAGTAAAAGGGGTTGCGTCAAAATTCATTGTCCTGTCATCCCGGACTTGATCCGCCATGACGAAACAGGATTTTGACACAGTCCCTTTTTTATTTCTTTACTCTTTCGGTCACTTTTGTCCCTGTATCTGTAGCCACTCCCTGCAACTCGACATATTCTACACTTAGAGGATTGCCGGACTTCGCTTTGACATATAGTGACTCAAGTATCGCCGGATGGTTTTCGATTGTTGTCAGGCATACATATTTGGAGTCTTTTTTGCAAATAGTCAGCTTTTTATCCGGATATGCGCTCAAAGTAACTTCGCTGGAATCATTCCCTTCCGAAACCAGTTTATAGCCGTATGCCATTTTTCGTTGGAAGTAGCTTAAACTGTTTGTTTCCCCCGGTCGTTCTTCCCGGTTTACCCAATAGACATTGAGGGGCGTTTTGGTATTCAATTTGCCGTTTTCCAGATTAACATCATAGCAGACCAGATTTTTATTGACACTCCGGGCGATATGGAAAAGCCTTTCTGTTGTCGGATAAGTATTTTCTTCCGGTGAATTGATGTGTGAGGAAGCTATGAAAGTACAGAGCAGAAAGGCTGTCAATGCAACCAATCGCTTTCCGGTTTGTCTGATTATACGGGAATTTTTCATTTTATAGCGGATTTTATTCGATTTGCGAGGATAGATAAATCAGATATTCTTTGATACCTTTTTCGTCATCTGGCTCCGGACTCCATGGAGCCATATTCTCAGGATGTAAAGGCGCGAAAGGCCCTGGCTTCACTTCATAAATAACTGTTCCCGATTCCAATACGAGCAGGCTATGCCATATGCCTGGTTTGATTTCTGCGCCATACGATCCGGCAAGCGGGTCGAGCAGAAGTTTCTCTGTGATATTTCCGTCATTATCAAAGATAAATAGCATGGCTTTTCCACGGAGCAGCAGGAAAATTTCGTCTTTATCCGGATTCAGGTGACGGTGAGGGCGGATATAAGTATTCGGCTCCATGGCATTCAGCAGGCGGTTTACAGGATCGTCCAGATGTTCATGGAAGTTGTAATTCATACGCAGGCGAGGTGACTGTTTGGCACGTTCGCTAGTCTCGTCGAGTAGTTGTTTATTTATTATTTTCATGTTATGCAACAATTATTTGAGGGACGAATGTACAAAATAAATTTTGTCTGTTATGCCGATAATCCGTACTTTTGTACGAAACCCTGAAAATCGGCTGCTTCATGAAACCCATTATATACCGCTTTTGTCTGTTGATATGTATCTTGTCACTAGTGTCCCGTTAAAATCGGGACGAGTTATTAATTAATCAAATAATCCCGGAATAAGGGGATTAAATTGTTCTTTGACATCATTGAAATTAGTCTTATTAAACAG